>JBAPMW010000776.1:0-6656 GCA_049278815.1 Hyphomicrobiaceae bacterium | reverse complement strand
GTCCACGTCTTGGCGCGATCCACATCAGGTGGAAAGCGGGCGCGGCTCGCGCCGAGATCCCGATTGCCGATCGAAGCGCACTCTCGCTATGCTGGTGCGCAACCGTACGCCAACCGGCAAGGGCACGCACATGCCGCAAGCGATCGGCGATCTCGCCACGAAGCTGGAGGGTCTCCTCAAGCTGCGCTCGATCCCGTTCGGCATGAAGCTGTTCGAGCGACGCGCCGACATGGAGTCGATCCCAAAGATCCGCCGGCCCAAGTCGGTGCACACGCTTGACCAAATTGTGGCGCAGGCGGCGCGGCTCGGATGGACGGTTGGCGTCACCGCGGAGGATTTGGTCGGGGCGCAATGCCGCGCGGTGGTGGGCCTCGGCCGCGCGAAGGATGACGGCTGGCGTTCCGGCAAGCATATGACCGGCGTGTGGTTCTCAACGCTCGAGGACGCAACGGCCCACCAGGCCGCGATGCATTGCGTCGAGGATGGGCGGTACGAGGCACTGGCCGTCGCGCCGCTGGCCTCTGGCCGGCTCGATCCGCCCGACATCGCGCTGTTCTATGCGACACCGGGCGCCATGATGTATTTCATCAACGGATTGCAATGGTCGGGCTACAGGAGCTTCGACTGGGGCGTTGTGGGGGAGAGCGCCTGCGCGGACAGCTGGGGCCGCGCGCTCAAGACGCGCGAGCCCTCGCTTTCCATCCCGTGCTTTGCCGAGCGGCGCTACGGGGGCGTCCTGGACGATGAGATGCTCATGGCCCTGCCGCCGGAGCATGTGGCCAAAGCCATAGCGGGGATGGAGGCTTTGGCGAAGAACGGCTTTCGCTATCCCTTCCCCCAGTACGGCATCCAACAGGATGTCCGCGACGGAATGGCGAAAAGCTATCCCGACCGCGCGGCGGGAAAGACTGCGTAAGCTGGATGGTGTTTCCGCCGCCGCGCGCCGGCGCAAGGACTCCGACGATTGCAGAGGGCCACCGGCTCCTCGAACCCTGTGCTGGTGCGTGTGGTCTTCGATGAAGGACACGGGCTTGGATCGACCAAGTCGCAGTTGGATAGCGAAGCCGCAGATGTCTACTCCTTCGTGCTTTGGCGGCCCCGTGCCAGTCACTGAGGCATCACCGCGACGACTTCAGGTTCGACCTCGACCTTAATCTGGTGCGATCGACGCCAAGCCCTCTCACCGAGAGCCGTCCGAGCAAATGGCGACTTCATCCGTTGCGCGCAATCTCGTTATCGTCTTCGCGACCCTCTATTTCGTTCAGGGGTTCGCCGATCCCACCACCGGCCTCGTTGCGCAGCCGGTCCGTTCGCTCCTGCGTTCGTGGGGCATGAACGCCGAAGAAATCGCCGGGTTCATGTTTCTCGCCTCGATGCCATGGAGCTTCAAGCTCGTCTTCGGTCTTCTTACCGATTTCGTGCCGATCCTCGGACTGCGAAGGAAGAGCTACCTCATCGCCACAAGCCTTATCACGCTGCTCGGGATGGTGGCTGCCGCCACCTTCCCGCTGCCCGAGGGCGCGACGGTGGTCCTCCTTCTGCTTCTTATCCTGCCAAGCGCCGGCATCGCCTTCACCGACGTGGTCACGGACGCCTACATGGTCGACACCGGCCAGCCGCTTGGGCTCACGGGACGGTTCCAGTCGGCGCAGTGGACCGCGACGTACGTAGCGTTGCTGCTGACAGGCGTGACCGGCGGCTTCCTGAGCCAGCACGGCCTTCAGCGCGCGGGTTTCGCGATCTGCGCGGGGCTCAGCCTTGTCACGCTCTACATCGCGATTCTCCACGTGAAGGAGAAGGCCGACCACGAGATCCGTCCCGATCAGCTCAAGCGCGCCCTCGCGACGCTTCGCAGCACCGTGAGCAACCGGGTCGTGCTGATCGTCGCGGGCTTTCTGCTCCTCATCAACTTCAACCCGTTCTCGGCGGACGTGCTCTACGTGCACATGACCGGGTCGCTCGGGTTCAGCGAGCAGTTCGTCGGCATAACCTACACGCTCAACAGCGTCGGATCGATCCTGGCCGGCATGCTGTACGGCATCTATGCACCGCGCATCCCGCTCAAGTACCTGGTTCACGGCTCGATCTCCTGCATGGTGCTGGCGTCGCTGGTGTACCTCGGGATGAGGAGCACGACGCAGGCGATCTTCGTCAGCGTGACCTACGGCTTCGTCTTCATGATCACGACCCTCATCCAGCTCGACCTCGCGGCGCGCTTCTGCCCTCCCGCGGCCGCGGGCACGGTGTTTGCCCTGCTCATGTCGCTGTGCAACCTGGGGGTTTCGTCCTCGAGCGTCGTCGGGGGGCTGTTCTATACCTCGTGGAGCAAGATCCTGGGCGCGCACCGCGCGTTCGACATGCTGGTTCTCGTCGGTGCGGCTTTCACCGCGGCCTGCTGGCTCTTGAACTGGCTCGCACGAATCGACCGCTTCCCGCCGCGATTGGCCGGCGCCCCGGAGCAGACGGGCTGAGCGTGAGGGGGAGCGCCCGCTCGGCCGTGCCGAAGATGTTAGAACGCTTTCCATTGTGCATCGGCATCCTTCCTTCGCCAGCCGCCAATGCCACCGGCCCCGCCGGCGAGGGTGCGACGGGAACGAAGCACTGCACCGCAGGACGCGGTAGAATGCCAGCCGTCAGCGGAAATGGCGTGTCCCACGTCAAGCGGAAGGCGTTCTAGCGTCGTGACGGTGGCTGTTGAAACAATGGGCGATTGGTCTATTTAGAGGGGAGGAGGACGACCTCACCTTTCGCGGAAGAGCAATGCCCAGGACGGCCTGGCCCAAGAGAAAGAAAGGCTAAGCCATGACCTGGATCGTGCTTTTTTGCGCCGGGCTGCTGGAAGTTGCCTGGGCGTACACCATGAAGCGGTCCGAGGGGTTCACGCTGCTCGCGCCCACCGTGATCACGATCGTCTTGATGATCGCCAGCTTCTGGCTGCTGTCGGTCGCCATGCGGACGCTTCCCCTCGGCACCGCCTACGCCGTCTGGACGGGCATTGGCGCTGTGGGTGCAGTGCTGGTCGGCATCTTCGCCCTGGGCGAGGCGGTCACGCCGTTGCGCCTGCTGGCCGCTGCCATGATCGTGGGCGGGATCGCCTTGATGCGGCTGTCCAGTCCCTGAGCCGCAAAGCCGTTGGATAGGTCCCAGGATGCCGATCAGGCGGGAGCCCGGTGAGGCTGGGCCTCGCCGGTCGGGAGGCCGTCGAGCTGGAGCGGCTCGTCCGATGTCAGATACTTCGCTTCGAGCGCCTCGCGCTGCTTGCGCGACAAGCCCTTCGCTTGCGCAAGCCAGTCGCGCGTGGAGAAGGCCTTCAAGACCTCGAACATCCAACGCCGATGTTTTGGCGCTTCATCCAGACAGGCACTGAAAAGGGTCTGCAAATTGTAATGCCTGAGCGCGCTGAATGGGACCGCGCGGATCGGCTGGGCGAAAGCGGCGCCTAGCTTCTCGCGCCGATCGCTCACGATGGCGGCAATATTGGCCGCCTGCTCCTTCGATGGCAGGTTGATGGCCTCGTTCCAGGAGAGCGGATCGACGAGGTCCACCTGGTTGATGCCCAAGACGACATGCGGCAGCACGTCCAAGAGCTGCTCGAGATATTGCTGGTCGAGTGCCAGCGCCCGGTTTCGCGCAGCGACAACCCATAAGGCGATGTCGGCCTCTGGCAAGTGCCGGCGATACCGCTCGAGGTAGTTGCCGTCCAGCGCCTTGTCCTCCCCGAGCCCCGGCGCGTCGATGATCTGCAGCGCGCACTTCATGGACGCGCCGTACAGCCGCTTGCTGACGATCTCGAATTTGCGCTTGTGAAAGCGGCTTGTCCCGCGTGTGGTCGCCGATACGTCTCGCCGGGTTCCGAACAGGGAATTGATGATGGTCGACTTGCCCACGCCCGACAACCCGATGATGGCGATCGTGGGAGGCGCTTTCGCAAACTCGGCCTCGATCGCAGTCACGATCGGCTGGAGCGCCTTTGGGTCGACCTGGGGGTCGACCTGGGGCGCGTGGCCGGACTGCCGGGATCGCTCGTCCGCCGTCATCGGAGTCAATCGCTCTCGTTTGCCTAGTCTCCGCCGGGGGCGTCCCGCTGCCCCCCATCCAATCCCAGCATGGCCCGCAGGAAGCTGAGGACCGCAGGCCCGATCTCGGAGACCGATTCGACAATGGCCATCTGCCGTAGAGCCGGATGGCTCGTAAGCCAGAGCTGAAGGCTCTCGACAGATTCCAATGCGCTGGCGCGCGAGGCTTCCTCCTCGGTCTGAAGGTGCTGAACGAGCTCGTTCAGCTGGGCTTCGTCAAGGGGGAGATCGTCATCGTCTTTTTGCATCGCAACTCTCGCAAGAACGCATCGACACCACGGCCGCGCCGCGTCCGACGGACGATCGACATCCATCGAGGCCGGGAGACTAGACGCTGCACCGGGGGTCGACAAGCGCGACCATGTTGGCGAGTGTGGTATCCGGCGAAGGGCGTAGCCCGGCGGTCGCTACACCACTGCCACCTCCAGGTCCCCCACCCCGTCCACGTGCGCTGTCATCCTGTCGCCCTTCTTGATGGCTCCGACGCCGGCGGGGGTGCCGGTGAAGATCAAATCGCCCGCCTTCAGCTCGAACAGGGTGGACAGGAATTCGACCTGGTGCGGCACGTCCCAGATCATCTGGCTCAGGTCGCCGGTTTGCTTGCGCACGCCGTTCACCTCCAGCCAGATGGCGCCCTTGGCGATGGTCTCGACCTCGCGCGCCGGCACGATGGCCGTGCACGGAGCGGAGCACTCGAAGGCCTTGGCCACCTCCCAGGGACGCGACAGCTTCTTGGCGACATCCTGCAAGTCGCGCCGCGTCATGTCGATGCCGACGGCGTAGCCGAGCACGTGGCTCATGGCGTCCGCGGCCTTGATGCTCGCGCCGCCCGACTTGAGCGCCACCACCAACTCGACCTCGAAATGCACATTCTGCGTCATCGGCGGGTAGGGGAATGTGCCGTTCGCGATGGCATTGTCGGGGTTCTTCTGGAAGAAGAACGGCGGGTCCTTGATGTCACCCCCCATTTCCCTGGTGTGCTCGGCGTAGTTGCGGCCGACGCAGTAGATGCGGTGGATCGGGAACAGCTGGTCCGAGCCCCTGATCGGCAAGGTGGGCTGGGGCACCGGCGTGAACGGGTAGGTCATGGGGAGGGCCTTCTGTGAAGCGTGCGCCGCAGCCTAGCAGGGGCGGGTTTCAGGGACCAGGGATCAGGACCGGTCAAGGCGTGAGGTCGTGAAGTCGTGAGGTCGTGAGGTCGTGGAATCGATCTCACGATCTCACCATCTCACGCCTCTTCGGCCCCCGAAACCTACAGGCTCAGCACCACGCGCCGGCTCCACGCGGAAGCCGAGCTGGCGTCAATCCCGCGAAGGCGCCCGGTCGCTTCTCAGCAGGGACGTCAGCTCTTGCCCAGGGTGATGCTGACACTCTTCATCTTGATCCCCTCGGTGTAGATATTCACGGACTGCTTGCTGCCGGCGGTGCTTACCGACATGGCCCCCTTGAACCCGCCGCCGACGACGGCGAGACTCATCTTGTCGGCGGACACGCGACCCTTGGCCTCGCCGCCGGCGTTGAAGGTGCGCTCCTCCCAGGTGCCGGACAGCGTCTCGCCCTGGGCTGTCAGCTGGCCGCGAATCTCGACCTTGTTGGTGCCGCTCTCGCAGCGGATGGCCAGCCCCAGCCGGACGCCCTCACCCGTATAGTAGGCGGTGCACCTGATCCCCTCCGCCGTCCCGTCGTCGTACCGGATTTGTCCGGAGCCCGACCAGGAGCCCCGCAGGCTGTCGAACAGCGTGTCGGCGAAGCCCGCGGCCGCCTGCCAGAGCATCGCCCCCGCGAGAGCACATGGCAGGATCGCCCAACGCAACCCTCGCGTGAGCTGCCGGCGCGCCCGCCCGCCCGCCGCCGTCGTGCGGGCGGCGGCGCGCCCAGTCTCAATCCTCGGCATTCAAGCTGGCTCCCTCTCCAGAGATGTGCCCGCACCATCGCGGGCGCGCTGCGCGAAGGCGCAGACGGCTGCCTCTAGCCACCAAGCGCGGCAAGATCTCGGCGGTGTGCGTGGACCCTCGGCCCGGCGGCCTCAGTGCGACATCGGCACCGGGACGGGCGTGTGGGAGAGCGTGCCGGCTGGCCCCGCCGAACACCAGCTCGCGAAAGCGCGAGTGCCCGTAGCAGCCCATGACAAGATAGTCGGTGCCGCTGCCCTTGGCGCAGGAGATGAGGCGACATCCAGCAAGCTCCCATTACGGGAACTACCGGACCTTGTCAGAAAAGTACCCTGGCACGTTCAGCGCGTAAGTTACTGAAAGAAATCCAAGACATTCTTTCCGTCGCGCGTTATAGTCATATGCCGAGCAGGCACCATGCTTGCGACATACGGCCGCGCATTGAGAAAGGGTCAGGCCGGTTTCATTTTTGTATCGCTCCCCGCTAATAAAGATGTTGGTGCCGAACCCGGGAGACACGCCTTGGGATACAAAAAGGTCAAGCCAACGACGTTCTGTCGTCTGACGTAAGGTTCCACTTGACTTTCGTCAAGTGCGATTTCGCTACGACTGGAGCTCCATCGCGCTAAATTGAGGAGGAACATCCCGCCCCCATAAATGATGGCACCCCAAGCAATCAGATAGCGGC
>JBAPMW010000775.1:0-1573 GCA_049278815.1 Hyphomicrobiaceae bacterium | reverse complement strand
CTGCTGAAGCGGATCGCCACCCCCGGCCTGGACGTGCGGCGCGTGCTCAGCTACGTGCGCCAGGATGTGAGCGCGGCAACGGGCGGCAGGCAGGTGCCCTGGCACTACGGCGCCCTGGGCGGCGACGCGCTATGCCTTTGGTGACACGATTGCGAAGAGCCAGGCCCAGTTCGATTCCGCAGGCAAGACGGTGGCAGTGGGCTCGTTCCAGCCCAATGCCTTCGGGCTCTACGACATGCACGGAAATGTCTGGGAGTGGGTGCAGGATTGCTGGAACGGCAGCTACACCGGCGCGCCGACGGATGGTTCGGCTTGGACAGCCGGAGATTGCAGTCATCGCATCGTTCGCGGCGGCTCCTGGGGCAGCGACGCGGGGGTTCTCCGCGCGACCAACCGCGGCCGGAGCTCCGCCGCCAACCGGACAGACAGTTTCGGTTTCCGTGTCGGGAGGACGCTCTAGCCTGCTCGTTCGCCGCGGAGCCGTTCGTGCGTCGGCGAGGGGCAGCCCTTCCGGGTTGCTTCGCCGCCTGTCGCTGGAGCGTGGCCCCCGGCCGGGTGCTAGCGCCCCTGATACGAGGGGGTATGCACGACAAGGCCGTCGAGCTCCTCGCTTACGGTGATCTGGCAGGACAGGCGCGAGGTGGGCCGCACGTCGAAGGCGTTGTCGAGCTGGTCCTCCTCCTCCTCCGAGCGTGTCCCTGTCCTCTCTGCCCAGGCCTCGTCCACGTGCACGAGGCAGGTGGCGCAGGTGCAGGAGCCGCCGCATTCGGCGACGATGCCGGGCACGTCGTTCTTGAGCGCCGTCTCCATGACGGTGGACCCCACCTCCGCCTCGACCGTGCGGGTGGTCCCATCGTGCTCGATATAGGTGATCTTCGGCATCGGTCCGTCGCGGCGCCCCTGCTGTTGTGTGGTGCTTTGCGTTAATGCCCTAGCCAACCCGAGCCAAAGCTGTCAAATGCGCACACCAGCGCGGCTGGTGGGACGCTGACGGGGCGTCCGCCCGCTCTTGCGCGGCGCAGGCTGCAGCGGACCATTTGAAGCACCCGCAATCGGCGGAGGGGGAGCGAATGCCGGTGACGCCCGCTACCTTCCGCCGCCTGGCCCTCAGCCTGCCGGCAGCGAGCGAAGGCACGCACATGGGCCACCCCGATTTCCGGGTACGCAACAAGATCTTCGCCTCGCTGGGTGTGCCGGAGAAGGACTGGGGCACCGTCAAGCTCACGCCGGACCAACAGGAGGTCCTGCTCGCCGCCGAGCCCGCCATGTTCAAGCCGGCGGCCGGTGCCTGGGGGCGACGCGGCTGGACCCAGGTCAACCTGGCGGCCGTGGATGCCGCAACGCTCGGCAGCGCGCTCGACATGGCTTGGCGCAACACCGCGCCCAAAGCGCTGCTCGCGCAGGGCGCAGGTTAGAGCGCTTTCCAGGTCATATGAGGCGGAGCAATCCATCTGCACGACCGGCTTGGCGGTTAAATGAATCGCTCTCCTCTTCGTCATCCCGGCGCCGATCGCCTGCGAAGCGGGCGAGCGGGACAGGCCGGGACCCATGCACCTGCGAGCCTGCTCTCGGT
>JBAPMW010000774.1:0-5332 GCA_049278815.1 Hyphomicrobiaceae bacterium | reverse complement strand
CGCCGTGCCGCTGGCCGAGGTGAAGGCCGCCTTCGCGCGCTACGGCCTGCTCGACGGGCAGGTTGTCTTCCTGGAGGGCTTCTTCAAGGACACGCTGCCTACGGCGCCCGTCGCCGCGCTCTCCGTGCTGCGGCTCGACGGCGACATGTACGAGAGCACGCGCGAGGGTCTCGATCACCTCTACCACAAGCTGTCGCCGCGCGGCGCGCTCATCGTGGACGACTATTTCCTGTTCGAGGCGCAGCGCCAGGCCGTCGACGAGTTCCGCGCCGCCCACGGCATTGCCGACCCGATCGTCCAGGTCGACCACTACGGCGGCTGCTGGATCAAGTCGGCCTAGCTGCCACGGGGCTCTGGTATACAATGCACCATAGCTTGGTGCCGTCGCGTCTCACGCCGCCAGCGTGAGACAAACGGCCGATTGCCCGCCCTGCCGCAGCGCGTTACAAGCGGCTCACCACGCACGTCAGTGGAGAGGCACCGCGATATGGCTGAGGTCAAGCGCATCGTCGAGCGGCCGGTCTCGCCGCACCTCGGCATCTATCGGCTGCGGATCAACATGGCGATGTCGATCGTGCACCGGATCACCGGCGGCGCGCTCTACCTCGGCACCGTGCTGCTGGCGGCTTGGCTGACGGCGGCGGCCATGGGGCCGAGCGAGTTCGCCTTTGTGAACGGCCTTTTCGCCCACCCCCTGGGGCTCCTCGTCCTCCTCGGCTACACCTGGGCGCTGATCCACCATATGCTGGGCGGCGTGCGCCACCTGATCTGGGACACCGGCCAGGGGTTCGACCTCAAGTCCGCCGACGGCCTGTGCTGGCTGAACCTCATCGCCTCGGTCGTCACGACGGGGGTGGTCTGGGCCGCCGCCCTCTCGATGCGTGGCCTCGCTCTCAAGGACCTGTTCTGATATGAGCCAGCGCACCCCCCTTGCCAAGGTCCGCGGCCTCGGCTCCGCCGGGCGCGGCACCGGGCACTTCTGGCTCCAGCGCGTCACTGCGGTCGCCAACATCGTCCTGGTCTGCTTTCTGATCGGCCTCCTGGTGCGCTACGCCGGGGCCGACCACGCCACCGTGCGGCAGGCGCTGGGGCAGCCCTACGTCGCCGTCCCGCTCCTCCTGCTGGTGCTCTCCGGCGTCGTCCACATGCGCCTCGGCATGCAGACCATCATCGAGGACTACGTGCACTCGGAGGGCCGCAAGGTGGCGGCTCTCATCCTGAACACGTTCTTCGCCATCCTTGTCGGCACAACCTCGGTGTTTGCCGTGCTGAAACTGAGCTTCGGAGCTTGAGGGGCATGCCCGCAGAAGGCAACGGATTAGCCAACCCCGCCGTCAACGGCCGGGCCTATCCGCTCACCGATCACACCTACGACGTGGTGGTGATCGGCGCCGGGGGCTCGGGCCTGCGCGCCACGCTGGGCTGCGCCGAGGCGGGCCTGCGGACCGCGTGCATCACCAAGGTGTTCCCCACCCGCTCCCATACCGTTGCAGCGCAGGGCGGCATCGCCGCCGCGCTCGGCAACATGGGCGCGGACGACTGGCGCTGGCACATGTACGACACGGTGAAGGGCGCCGACTGGCTGGGCGACCAGGACGCCATCGAATATCTGTGCCGCAACGCGGCCGATGCCGTCTACGAGCTGGAGCACTACGGCATGCCGTTCTCGCGCACCGAGGACGGCAGAATCTACCAGCGCCCGTTCGGCGGCATGACCACCGACTACGGCGACGGCCCGCCGGCGCTGCGCACCTGCGCGGTGGCCGACCGCACCGGCCACGCCATGCTGCACACCCTTTACGGCCAGTCGCTGCGGCACTCGGCCGAGTTCTTCATCGAGTACTTCGCTATCGACCTGATCGTGGACCAGGACGGCGCCTGCCGCGGCGTGGTGGCGTTGTGCCTCGACGACGGCTCGCTGCACCGCTTCCGCGCCAAGAAGATCATCGTCGCCACCGGCGGCTACGGCCGCGCCTACTTGTCTTGTACCGGCGCCCACACGCAGACCGGCGACGGCACGGCCATGGTGCTGCGCGCCGGCCTGCCCGTGCAGGACATGGAGTTCGTGCAGTTCCACCCAACCGGCATCTACGGCGCCGGCGTGCTGGTGACGGAGGGCGCCCGCGGCGAGGGCGCCTATCTCACCAACGCGCTCGGCGAGCGCTTCATGGAGCGCTACGCCCCGCATGCCAAGGATCTCGCCTCGCGCGACGTGGTCTCGCGCTCCATGACCATCGAGATCCGCGAGGGGCGCGGCTGCGGGCCCAAGAAGGACCACATCCACCTCAACTTTACGCACCTCGACCCGAAGATGCTGCGCGAGCGTCTGCCGGCGGCGCTCGAGAACGGGCACGTGTTCGCCAGCGTCGACATCCTCAAGGAGCCGATGCCGATCCTGCCGACCTGCCACTACAATATGGGCGGCGTGGCGACCAACTATCACGGCGAGGCGCTCACCAGGAAGGGCGGCGATACGGAGGCCGTGATCCCGGGCCTGATGGCGCTGGGCGAGGCGGCGTCGGTGTCCGTGCATGGGGCCAACCGGCTCGGCTCCAACTCGCTGATCGACCTCGTCGTGTTCGGCCGCGCCGCCGGTCTCAAGTGTGCCCAGACCGTCGAGCGGGGCACCGCCCCGCCCGACCTCCCCAAGGACGCCGGCGAGTACGCCCTGTCGCGCCTCGACAAGTTCCGCAACGCCAGGGGCGGCACGCCCACGGCCGAGCTGCGCGCGCGCATGCAGAAAGCCATGCAGTCGAACTGCGCCGTGTTCCGCACCGGGGACCTGCTCAAGGAGGGCGTGGAGAAGATCACCGAGATCTGGCGCGCCACCGACGACATTGCCGTATCCGACCGCTCGCTGGTGTGGAACTCCGACCTCATCGAGACGCTGGAGTACGACAACCTCATCATCCAGGCCGCTGTGACCGTGGCCGGCGCCGAGGCCCGCCACGAGAGCCGCGGGGCGCATGCGCGGGAGGACTATCCGAACCGTGACGACACGAATTGGATGAAGCACACGCTGGCGTGGGCGGACGATGCGACCAAGACGGTGAGGCTGGACTATCGGCCGGTGCATACGTACACGCTGACCAACGAGGTGAGCTACATCCCGCCGAAGGCGAGGGTGTATTGAGGGGGCCCTCTGGCGCATTCAAGGCCGCTCTGAAAGAATTAGGTGGTCGGTCCGGGCGCCGCCTAAGTGAGCCCTTGCTCAAGCGAGATCTGGTAAAAAGTGACCGAGCTTCGTTCCCCCCAGACGCCCAAGGCCCTGCAGCAGAAGGCCCTGCGGAAATTCGAGCACCCGGACTGGACCGCCACCGGCGAGCCGCGCGCGTCCGTGGCGCCCACACGGCTGGCGACGCTGTGGATCAACACCGGCACGCTCTGCAACATCACCTGCAGCAACTGCTACATCGAATCGAGCCCGGCCAACGACCGGCTCGCCTACATCACGCGCGCGGAGGCGTCGGCGTTCCTCGACGAGATTGCCGCCGGCGCTCTGGACACGCGCGAGATCGGCTTCACCGGCGGCGAGCCGTTCATGAACCCTGAGATCCTGGGACTCGTCGAGGACGCGCTCGCACGCGGGTTCGAGGCCCTGGTTCTGACCAATGCCATGCACCCGATGCGGCGACCACGGATCGAGGCGGGCCTCCTCGACCTCGGCCGGCGCTTCGGTCATCGACTCGCCCTGCGCGTCAGCCTCGACCACTACGACGAGACCCTGCACGAGGCCGAGCGCGGCGCGCACACGTGGACCAAGGCCGTCGCCGGCCTCGATTGGCTCGCGGCCAACGGTCTCAGGGTGGCCATTGCCGGCCGCACCCGCTGGGGCGAGAGCGAGGCCGACCTGCGCGCCGGCTACGCGCACCTCGCCGCCCGGCAGGGCTGGCCCATCGATGCGCAGGACCCGACCCAGCTCGTGCTGCTGCCGGAGATGGACGGCCGACGCAACGTGCCGGAAATCACCACCCGCTGCTGGGGCATCCTCCACAAGCGCCCCGACGACCTGATGTGCGCCAGCGCCCGCATGGTGGTGAAGCGCAGGGGCGCGGCCCGGCCGAGCGTCGTGCCGTGCACGCTGCTGCCCTACGATCCGCAGTTCGACATGGGGGCGACGCTGGCCGAGGCGCGCCAAGCCGACGGCGGCATGTTCAGCGCCGGCGCCGTCAAGCTGTGCCACCCCCATTGCTCGACCTTCTGCGTGCTCGGCGGTGGCAGCTGCTCGTAGGCGCCGGCCAGGACCGCGCGGGAATCGCTGCCAGCGCCTTGATCCTCGGGAGCGTTCGCCGCCCGAGGGTCGGAGAGGAGGAGCAGGGCGTCCAGGCTCGCGCCCGTTGGCCTCTGACCTTATCGCGAGGGGCACGAAGGACGCCCTGCTCGGTCACTTCCGACGGCCGCCTGGCGCTTGGATAGGCCTATCCACCAACCAGCAGCGGGGTATCGGAGCCTCGACTTTGCCGCACCCGGGGCTCCGTGCCAGCGCTTGGACGGTCTATCCACCAACCAGTCGACGCCACCGGACTGCGACCCCCGGCTCCTGCGCTGCGACCCGGCCCTGCAGGCAAGCCGGCGCCTCATCTCCGAGGTGGGCGGCGTATAGCAGGACGAGGCGCAGATGTCATGCGGCGTGTGCATACAGTATGAATTGCGATTGACTATCCCCGGCCTCCGAGGTTGTGGTTCGCATCGACTGGCATGTCTCTACCGTGCACCCGATACGCCGATAGCAGGATACTCGTCCCAAGTCCTGCCTTGGAGCAGCCTACCAGTCTTCCGCTTGTTAGTTCCGCCCCATTGCTTGAAAAAGAACGCAGTGCCCGAGCGGTCGCACATCGACTTGATCTCAGTCACCCATCTTGCATCCATTGGCCTGGCCGAAGGACCTGACTCGCCGCCAACAATGGCCCAATGAACATCGCGCAACTCGATCCGCCCAACTGGACCGAGCAGCGGCTCGAAAGATACGAAGCGAACCGCTGCCGGGATCTGGCGGAGCACCGCAATCCGGTCAGTGTAGTCCGCGCTCTCGACGGATGTTCCAAGCCAAACGTTCGGCAGGATTGCAATCCGCTCATCCTCAATGACCGCCATCATATTCTCTGGTCGCTTGGTGAGAATTTGATAGGTGTGTTGCTTGGCGCGCTTCATCACGTCCCATACCTTTCGAATAATCTCTCGCGGCACGCCTTCCTGAAACAGGTCGGACATCGAGTTAACGAAGATCCTGCGCGGCGACCGCCAGCGGAGCGGAATCTCCAGCGCTGCGTCGTTGATATGCAGCCGACCGGTCCAAACAGGCCGGCCGCCGCCGCTCTTGCGGGTAACCGCT
>JBAPMW010000773.1:0-1974 GCA_049278815.1 Hyphomicrobiaceae bacterium | reverse complement strand
CTCTCAGGCTCCGCCGCCGCCGGCGGGGCGGGCGCCGTCTCGGAGGAGGACGCGGCTTCGGCCCGCGGCGCCTCAGGGAAGACGAGCCGCAGGGCGGCAACTTGCGTCCGCAGGGCCTGAAGCTCGTCGAGCACCGCGGCCAGTCGCGCTTGCAGCGCGGTAGCGCTGCGCCGTGCGCCGAAGGCGGCGATCAGGGCGATGAGCGCCAGGATCAGTGCTATGCCACTCATGGTCCCGTCTCGCGCCGCGGATGCCGAGCTGCCGCTCAATCTTGGAGGAAATTCCGAATGAGCGCCACAAAACTGCTCGCCAGTTGAGAGCGCGCAACCTCACCGCGGCCGTCATCCCCGCGAAGGCGGGGACCCAGGTCACTTACCAGAGGGGATGATCGACGTTCGAGTGCGCCGGCACGTGCCGCAACCATTCGTAGCCGTAACCGATCCGTTGGGCACAAGAAGAAAGTGGGCTAGGCGCAGGCCATTCTGGCCATGATGGTGAGCCCTGTCCGTCGTGCTACCAGTCAACGTCTTCGAGCCAGGTGACTCTGCCGGCGCGGGCGCCCTTGCGCGCACTTTCGATCCGACGCAGGAAGCGCGGATCGTTCAGGAGGCGATACTCGAACCAATCGTCCTCCGACTTGAACCCGATGAGGACCCCTGCCGGCTTGCCATGCCTTGTAATCACGATGTCCTGCTTCTCAGCTTGCCGAAGCAGATGCGAGAGGTCGTCCTTCGCCTCCGACAGCGGAACCGCTTTCATTCGGGGCTTCCGAATTGTGTCAGCCATCCCTCGGCCTCCGACTTTGCGACGATCGCCAAGCCGGGGTCAGACCCTGCGGGTCTGACCCCTTGCACCGACCCCTTGCACCGACCTTCGCAGGTTTGCGCTTGCCGGAGCTCCTCGCGCCGGCATCGATCCAGCGACATAGAAGCACGTGCACCCTGGGGTCAGACCCGCGGGGTCTGACCCCTTCCGATCCCCTCCGCCGCGCCGCGCACCCGGGACGAGGACCGTCAGCGCCAAGACTGAGGCAACTCCACTCACGCCGGCTCGAACTTCAGCGCCACCCCGTTGATGCAATACCGGAGCCCGGTGGGGGGCGGGCCGTCGGGGAAGATGTGGCCCAGGTGGCTGCCGCAGCGGCTGCAATGCACCTCGGTGCGCACCATGCCGTAGCTGTCGTCCTCCTCGGTCTCCACCGCGCCCGGCTCGGGGGTGTTGAAGGAAGGCCAGCCGGTGCCGCTCTCGAACTTGGTCTTGGCGACGAACAGCGGCTGGTCGCAGCCGGCGCAGGCGAAGGTGCCGGCACGCTTCTCGGCGAGCAGCGCGCAGCTTCCCGGCGCCTCGGTGCCGTGCTGGCGCATGATGGCGTACTGCTCCCGCGTGAGCAGGTTGCGCCATTCGGCGTCGGTGCGGGTGACGGGGTATTGCTTGGCTGTCATGATGGCTTCCTTTGCCGATGCCGTGAGGCATACGCGGATTGGCCCTTCTTCCTCGTCTGCTCGATACCTCAAGCTAGTGTTCCGTCTCCAACGCCTCGTTACGTGTCATCCCGGCACTTGTTGCCGGGATCCAGCGCAAAGGAAACGCCAGAGCAAGCTGTTGGCTGGATCCCGGTGACAAGCACCGGGATGACAGAGGATGCCGCTGTGTCAGAGTCACCACACTAGTATAGGCGTGGTCGCATCATTTTGCCATTGCGGCTCTCACCTGCGGCTCTCACCTGGACGGATGCAGCATTCTCTTGACGCGCCACGCCGTCCCTCGCCTTGGCAATTGACACCGGGCCGGCACACTCCCGAAGATCGCCCCTCACACAAGGAAAAGGCGGACGGACCCATGGATCTGGAGCTCAAGGGCAAGGTGGCGATTGTAACCGGCGGCAGCCGCGGCATCGGCTTGGCGGTGGGGCGGGCGCTGGCGGCGGAGGGCGCCAATGTGGCGCTCGTGGCGCGCAATGCGGCGGCCCTGGAG
>JBAPMW010000772.1:0-5962 GCA_049278815.1 Hyphomicrobiaceae bacterium | reverse complement strand
GACGGCGTGTGTCACCTCCCCGGCTTCGTCATGCCGCCAGCCCCGCCCAATCCGGCACTGGCCGCGCCGTTACCGGGTCGGCGGCGAGCGCCAGCTCCAGGGCGTGCGCCACCTCGAGCACGCGCGCGTCGGCGCCGTTGGGGCCGATCACCTGGAGGCCGAAGGGCAGGCCGGCGTGGTCGCGGCCGCAGGGGATGGCGGCGGCGCAGCACAGCGCCATGGTGGGCGCGTAGGTGATGGCGAGCCAGCGCATGTAGGTGGGCATCGCCTCGCCGTCGATCTCCTCCACGAAGAGCTGCGAATGCGGAAACGGCGAGACGGAGGCCGCCGGGCAGATCAGCACGTCGACCTCCTGGAAGAAGGCGTTGACGCGCCTGTAGATCTTGCTCTGCTCCACGTGGGCGCGCGCCACGTCGGCGAGCGAGAGCTCAAGCCCGCGCTCGGTGTTGTCGATGACGTTGCGGTCGAGCAGGTCGCGTGCCTGCTCCAGGCGCTCGCGGTGCGCGGCGACGAAATTCACGCCGCGCAGCGTCTCGAAGACCTGGTGCACGCCGCTGAAGTCCGGCGCGCGCTCCTCAACCTCGCGGAAGACATGGCGGAAGCGGCCGACGCGCCCGTTGAAGACCGCGGCAATGCTGCGATCGACCGGCGCGCAGCCGAGATCGGCCGAGACGGCAACGCGCAGCGTGCCGAGGTCGGCGCCGGTGAGCTCGGGCGGCAGGGGTGCGACGGCGCTCGGCGAGAACGGGTCGCCTCTGTCGATGGCCGCCTGGGCGCGCAGCAGGAGATGCGCGTCGGCGATGGTGCGCGCCATGGGGCCGGCGACGCCAAACGGGTTGAGGCTCACCGGCCGCTCGGCCACCGGCACCAGGCCGGGCGACGGGCGGAAGCCGGCGACGCCACAGAAGGCGGCGGGCGTGCGCAGGCTGCCGCCGTAGTCGGAGCCGGTGGCGAGCGGCACCTGGGCCAGCGCCACCGCCACCGCCGACCCGCCGGAGGAGCCGGCGCAGGTCTTGATGGGATCGAAGGGATTGCCGGTGGCGCCGTACACCCGGTTGACCGTATTGGAGCCGGCACCGAACTCGGGCGTGTTGGTCTTGCCAAGGATCACGCCGCCGGCGCCGCGGATGCGCGCGACAAGGGCGTCGTCCTTGGGCGGCACGTGGTCCTTGTAGAGCAGCGAGCCGAATGTGGTCCTGAGCCCGGCGGTCAGGTGGAGGTCCTTGACGCCGACCGGCAGCCCGGCCAGCAGGCCCACCTCCTCGCCGCGGCCGACGGCCGCCTCGATCTCGCGGGCGCGCCTGCGCGCCGCGTCCGCATCCATCGCCACCATGGCATTGACGGCGCCGTTGGTCGCCGAGATGCGGGCGAGGCAGCTTTCCAGCAGCTCCACGGGCGACAGCTGGCGCGCGCCGATGGCGCGGCGGGCCTCAATGGCGGAGAGATCGCAGGGCTCGGACATGGTCAGGCTTTACGTTCCAGGCATCAGGTTTCAGGGAAAGGGGGCGTAGCGGCACAGACCAGCGTAGCCCTGACCTTCATCGCCGCAACCTGAAATCCGCTCCGCGCATGTCCGGCATGCGCCCCCGGCTGCGGGCTTGCCAACGATGCACGTGAGCGAATAGCTACGACCTCTTTTGCTGCGAGAATGGGTACGATTGAGCGGGGGAGCCATGCCGACACCTGTCTGGAAGCCCATGGCTCTGGTGCCCGCCAGCGGTCCCATTGCCGGCATCGTCTGGATGACCATCTCGATGGCGCTGTTTGCCGGACTGGCCGTTTTCGCGCGCGCGGCCATGAACGCCGGCATGCACCCGTTCCAGGTCGTGTTCCTGCGCAATGTGCTGGCCACGCTCATGCTGTCGCCGCTGCTCCTGTGGCGCGGTTCCTCCCTCGTCAAGTCGCGCCAGCTGCCGCTCTACGGCCTGCGTGTCGCCGTCTCGCTGCTCTCCATGCTGGCCTGGTTCTACGCGCTGTCGGAGATCTCGATCGGCGAGGTGACGGCGATCAGCTTCCTGGCGCCGGTGTTCGGAACGCTGGGGGCGATCTTCCTGCTCGGCGAGAAGGTGCGGCTGCGGCGCTGGACCGCGATCATGGTCGGCTTCGTTGGGGCGATGATCATCCTGCGGCCCGGCATGGCACCGCTGGGCGTGGGCCAGGCGTGCGCATTGTTCAACGCCATGTCGATCGGCATCGTCGCCATCATGATCAAGCAGCTCACCGCCGGCGACGACCCCGACAAGATCGTATTCCTCACCAACCTGATGTTGACGCCGTTGTCGCTGGTGCCGGCGTTGCTCGTCTGGACCTGGCCGTCGCTCGACGCGGTCATTCCGGTGCTCGGCCTGGGCCTCACCGCGGTGCTCGGTCACGTCGCGCTGGTGCGAGGCTATGCAGCCACCGATGCGTCGCTGGCGATGACGTTCGAGTTCTCGCGCCTGCCTTTTGCCGTGGCGATTGCGTATCTCGCCTTCGGTGAGACCATCGACATGTGGACCTGGGTGGGCGCGGCGGTGATCTTCGCTGCCTCGGTGTACATCGTCCGCCGGGAGGCGCAGCTCGCCAGGCTGCGGCGCGCGCAGAGCGGGTCAGGCCCCGGTGCAGCTTGAGCCGATCCTGCCCGCGTAGGAGCGCAGCCTGCCCGGGCGGCGCTTCCTGAGAGCGCCCGTCCGAGCAGGTGTGAGCTGCCTCGTGCGCTCGCAGATCAGCACTTGTGCATCAACACGGCGCCGCATCCCTGCGCGCCGGCTGCGGGGGCCAGCGCCTTGATGGCGCTGTAGCGCGGCGCGGTGAGGCCTTTGTTGCGGCTGTCGCGTTCCGCCTCTGCCTGAAACTGCGTGTCATGCTTGGACAGGAGGTTGAGCTCGCCTCCCGGCAGCGGCTCGATGACGACCCAGGTGTCGAGCGGTAAATCGGTGACCCTCATATTCTGCATCTCCTCTCGTCAGGTCTTCTTCTTGATCGTTTCATAAGAGGTCATTCGGCTGACCCCATTGCGCGTGGGCCAATTACGCGTGGGAATGACGCGGACAGCCTGTGGCCCAAACCGGGAAGACGGCCTCCTTCCACAGGCGATGGCTCTGCACGGTCTTGGATTGCGCTGTGCCAACGTCTTGTCCGCCAGCCAGCAGTCTCCTCTACCTCAACTTGTGCGAGCGGCTGAGCGAAACTCGGGCCCAAGGTGAATATCCCGTTCCCGGCCCAGCTTACGCCCGCAGATGCCATGGCGTTGGTGGTGCCGGCCGGTCGCGCTCTCTTTGCGTGCAGAAGGCCGATGCGACGTGTCGGGAAAATAGCCATCCTAATGCGCCCGTTGATAAGCCCACGCACACTGACATAGCCGCGTTTCGCGCTGTGAAGGGAGCAAGGTTAGTGAAGTCGGGGACGCGATTCCACAGTAAACGCACTGCAACACGCATTTTTGCGACTGCTTCCGTTGCAATGCTGCCAATGTCTGCCGGGCACAGGTGCGTCGCGCTATCCGCTATCCTGGATTCTTCTGCGCCTCCGATTGGAGAAGCGCACGCAGCTCGGTCTTGAGGATCTTGCCATAGTTGTTCTTCGGCAGGTCGGTCACGAAGCGGTATCCCTTCGGACGCTTGAACCGGGCGATGTTGTCGAGGCAGAGCCGATCCAGCTCACTTACCGTGACGGCGCCGCCGCTGCGCTGGACCACAAACGCGATCGCCTCCTCACCCCAATCGGCGTGCGGGCGGCTGACCACTGCGGCCTCCGCCACGGCGGGATGCGCGAGCAGCACCTCCTCGATCTCGCGCGGATAGATGTTGGCGCCGCCCGAGATGATCATGTCCTTGGATCGGTCCTTGAGCGTGAGGAACCCGGCGCCGTCGATGGCGCCGAGATCGCCGGTCCAGAGCCAGCCGTCGCGCAAGGCCCGCGCGGTCGCCTCGGGGTTGCTCCAGTAGCCGGCCATCACGCAGTCGCTCTTGGTGACGATCTCGCCCACCTCGCCGCAGGGCAGCTCGGCGCCGTCCTCGCCCACCACCTTCACCGCCACGCCGGTGCGGGCGATGCCGGCGCTGGCCAGCCGCGCCTCCCATTCGGGATGCTCGCGGTCCGCGTGCAGCGCCTGGTCGAGGCCGGTGATGGTCATGGGGCTCTCGCCCTGGCCGTAGAGCTGGTAGAGCTTGGGCCCGAAGAGATCGAGGGCGCGCTTCAGGTCGGCGACGTACATGGGCGCGCCCCCGTAGGCGATGGTCTTGAGCCCCCGCGTGTCGGCGGAGCCGGCCTTGGGGTGGTCGATCAGGCGGGTGACCATGGTGGGCGCCGCGAACAGGCTGACATTCGTCTCTCCGGCCAGCACGGTGAGGACGGCCTCGGGGTCGAACGAGCCGGCGTGGATGACGTTGTTGGAGCCGCGCGCGACGTGGGCGAGGCCGTAGAGGCCGGAGCCGTGGGTGAGCGGCGCGGCGTGGAGAATGGCGTCCTGCGGTCCGACCGAGTCGATATCGGCGTAGTAGCAGTGGCAGGCGAACAGCAGGTTGCGGTGCGTCAGCATGGCGCCCTTGGGACGGCCGGTGGTGCCGCTGGTGTAGAACAGCCACGCCTCGGCCTCCGGCTGGCCCGGCTCGCCCAGGACGGGCTCGCCCTCCAGCAGGGCGCGCGCATCGGCCGTGCCAGTGGCGACGATGGCCGGCAGGCCGCGCAGGTCGCGTGCGGAGAGGCCCTCGGCAAGCTTCGGGGTGGCCACGCACAGCCTGGCGCCGCAGTCGGCCAGGATCCACGCCATCTCCTTGGGATGCAGCTTGCTGTTCATCGGCACGGCCGAGAGCCCGGCGCGCCAGATGCCGTAGAGCAGGGGCAGATATTCGGCGCAGTTCTCCATGGCGAGAGCGACGCGGTCGCCGGGCGCCAGACCGTGACGCCGGCGGAGCGCGCCGGCGATGCGTTGCACCTGGGCCTCGAAGGCGCCGTAGCTGAGCTGGCCCTCTTCCCAGGAGATGGCCGGGCGGTCCGGATGGACCTTCGCGACGGTCTGCAGCGTGAGCGAGAGATTCATGGGATGCCCACCGGAGTTGTTGTTGCCGATCGAGATCGTAGCATCCCGACCGCTCGCGCCTGGGCGTAGCTAAGCAGATTCAAGGGCGTTTGCCATTCCATGTGAATCGGCAATCCTTCCTTCGCGAGCCGCCAATGCCACCGGCCCCGCCGACGGCGCCGGCGAGGTGCGACGGGTGGCAGCGCGGCAGAGATTGCCCAGCGAGAGGCGCTCATCACTGTCATCCAGGACAATCCGGCCTTCCACCAGCTCTTCACATCGCTGTTCGTGCCCGGCGGCACGCCCGAGCAGCACCAGTGATTCAAGGACCTGCAGCGTGTGACGCTCTCGGCCGAGAATGCAATCCGTCTGGCGCGCATGTTCGGTGAGATCGACGTCGCTGAGCTATTGCCGCGAGTCACGGCTCCGACCCTGGTGATGCACAGCCGGCATGACGCTCGCGTCCCGTTCGAGCAGGGTCTGCTGATGGCACGCGAGATCCCGAATGCCCGGTTCGTAGCCCTCGACAGCGCAAATCACATCGTGCTGTCGCATGAGCCGGCTTGGCAGCGCTACCTGCATGAGATGTGCGCCTTTCTAGACGTTGGAAGCGCAGGGTCGGCGACGGTACATGCGTCTCCGACGGCCCCATCGAAATAGGCCGCCCATCACCGCCTATTGGCCAGCGGCCGAACGTCGGCTCCTGGCACACTTCCCCGGTCCGCGGCTGTCAAGTTTCAGGCCAAGACTGACCTTGTGGCATCGGTCGCGGGACCACGGTTCAGACCCGCCCCGCCGCCCTCGCACGCGCCAACGTCCGCTCCGCACGCGTGACGTGCGGCTTGTCCACCATCTGCCCGCGGTGGGAAAGCGCGCCGGCGCCGGGGTTGTCGGCGAACAGGGCCACGATCTGCTCCGCCGCGGCCACCTCGTCGGCGTCCGGCGTGAAGGCGGCGTTGATGG
>JBAPMW010000771.1:0-1936 GCA_049278815.1 Hyphomicrobiaceae bacterium | reverse complement strand
CAAAGAGCTGCGCCGCCCGGGCGTTGTCGCGCTGGTTGAAGTGGAACATATGCCAGAGCCCGCGATGATAGGCCGCCCAGGCATTCAGATGCTCCGTCGGAACCTTGGCTGCCTGCATGGCTTCGGACAGTTGGATGCGTGGCTCCAGTGCGCCGGCGATCTCGCTCGCGAGGGTCGAACGCATGTGCATGAGCTCATCGACCGGTGTCGTGAAGCGTTCGGCCCACAGCACGTTGTGGTCCGGTGCGCGGCACAGTTCGACCGCCACCACGCACCGCTTTCCCTGCTGCATTATCGTGCCGGTCAGAAGATAGTCGGCGCCGAGGATCTCGCGGGCCTGGGCCAGATCGATCTCCTGGCCGCGGAATTTGAAAGAGGAACCGCGCGCGATGACAAACAGCCAATGCAAGCGGGATAGCTCCAGGATCACCTCCTGCGCAAGCGCATCGCCAAGAATGCGGAGCTGGGGATCCTGGGTCAGCGGAAACAGCGGGAGAACCGCAATTCTGGGCGGCGACAACACATTGGAGGTGGTCGCGGCGGGCTCGCTCTGCCCCCGCGCCTGGTCCCGACCGGTCGCGGCCAGTCCGACCGACATCGCCTCGACAGGCGCGACCCTCGCCCCCGGATCGTACGCAGATACGTTTGGGTCTCGCCGCTGTCGCCCAGTGCCTTGCGAACCGACTTGATGCAGCTCGCCACAGTTGCGTCGGAGACAAGACGGCCCTTCCAGACCCGCTCGATAACGGCCTCGCGCGTTACAATCTGGCCTGCGCGCTCGACCAGGAACGACAGCAGATCGAACACCAGCGGCTCGATGTGAACGTCGCCCGCCTTCGTTCGCAGAAAAAAATGCTCGGTATCGAGCTCGAATTGGTCGAAGCGGAAGCGCATTCAACAGCTCCGGTAACGAGGGATATCACGGCCCCCGGGTACACCCCTCTTCACGGACATGTGTCCCCCGACAATCTCCAACCAATCCCCACACGATTTTCAGGTTGCATTCAAGCACATCCAGTACCTTCCGCGATACTGGACCTTGCCAGCCGCTGCGCCCGAGCGACGCACGAGGCTCAGTCAGCGCCCTCCTAGGGCGTCAACGAAGAGGAGATTGGGATGACAGTCATGGGCACAATGACCGCGACGCCCGACTATGCGGCGATCAAGACCAAGCAGAATGCTGCCTGGGCCTCCGGCGACTATGCCAGGATCGGCACTACCTTGCAGATCGTCGGCGAGAACCTTGCCGAAGCCATGGACCTGAGCCCGGTCGGCAAGGTGCTCGACGTGGCAGCCGGTAACGGCACGCCACGCTCGCCTTTGCACGCCGCTGGTGCGATGTCACCTCGACCGACTACGTGGAGACGCTTCTCGCGCAGGGCCGCGCCCGGGCGGAAGCGGAAGCGCTGACTGTCAGCTATCAGGTGGCCGACGCCGAGCAGCTTCCCTTCGAGACGGCCACCTTCGATGGGGTCGTCTCCACCTTTGGCGTAATGTTCGCGCCGAACCAGCTCAAGGCGGCGAGCGAGATGCTGCGCGTCTGCCGCCCTGGCGGTAGGATCGGTATGGCGAACTGGACGCCCGAAGGGTTCATCGGCAGCCTGTTCAAGTCCCTTGGTAAGCATGTCGCGCCACCGGCAGGCGTGAGCTCGCCCGCCCTCTGGGGCAGCAAGCCGTGGATCCAGGACGTGTTTGCGAGCAAGGCCCGGTCCTTGACGGTCAACGATCGCAGTTTCGTTTTCCGGTACCGCTCCTCAGAGCATTTCGTGAAATTCTTCAGAACCTACTACGGCCCGGTGCACAAGGCGTTCCTGGCACTCGATGCTGGCGGACAGACCGCGCTGGCAGCCGATCTCGTCGCACTCATCGGGCGTTTCAACACGGCAAGCGATGGCACCATGCGCGTCCCAGCCGACTACGCCGAGGTCGTCATCAC
>JBAPMW010000770.1:0-2906 GCA_049278815.1 Hyphomicrobiaceae bacterium | reverse complement strand
GCCCGGATCCCCCTCCCCCTTGTGGGGAGGGGCTAGGGGTGGGGGGAACCCCGACCTTCGATGTTCTGGAATCCCCCCCACCCTGTCCCTCCCCCACAAGGGGGGAGGGGACGCTGGGGCGCGCGTCGTTCGTCTATCGAGGGTCGGCGCAGCCGATGAGCGGCTGACACCTCCTCACGGATAGCGCCAGAAAACACCGCTCTTGGTGCTCACCTTGCGCAGGATCGGCACGCGCTTCTCGGGCGGGCGCTCCCCGGTCTGCAGGATGAGGCCGATGTCGTTCAGGAGCGCGCTTCTCTCGGCATAGGTGGAATGGTTGAGCGCCAGGAGGTCGGTGCTGGCCTGGGTCACGTCGATGGTGTCGACGCCGGGGATGATGAGGGGGCCGTCGTCGGGCACATCGCCCGCGCGCGGCACGCCGCCGGCCACCTGGCGCGAGGCAATCATGGCCCGGTCGTTGGAGGAGCAGTAGAGCGTGATGCCGCGGCCATACCCCTTGATGGCGGTAATCAGGTTGATGAACACATCGCGGTCCACGTCGGGCGCCGCCAGGATGAGCTCGCTGAGGCGCACGCCGGGCGGCAGGCGCGGCCCGAGATCGCGCAGCACATTGAGCAGCGGCAGGTTGCCCATGCTGTGGGCGATCACGCTGACGCTCTTGGCTCCGCTCTCCTGCACCACCAGGGAGAGGAACTCCTTGAGGTAGGGCTCGGCCTGGGTGGCGCTCTCGCGGTCGCGGGCGTAGCCGAGCACGCCGCTGCCGGCCGGCCAGCTGTAGAGGAACACGGCGCCGTCGAACTGCAGGTCGTAGGCGATCTGGGCGGCGCGGTAGAGGGCGTGGTCGAAGCCGGTGTTGAACCCGTGCACGAACACCAGCGCCTGGTCCTTGAAGCCGCGGCCGCCGGCGAGCCGCTCGCGCGCAAAGGCCAGGAATTTGTCGCGCGGCAGCACCTGCATCTCCTTGACGGTGAAGTGCCGCTTGGGATCCTCGGCCGCCTCGTAGAGGACGATGTTAAGGTAGGGCACCCTGAGGGCGAACGGCCGCTCGATGGTGGGCACCTTGTGCACCGCCGGCACCGTCACCAAGGCGCGGCCCAGCTCCAGGCGGCGGGCGCGCTCCGCCCCGTAGGCGACGCGCTTGGTGGCCTTGGGATCCTTGCGAGGAATGTAGTGGCGGAGGCGGTCGGTGCCATAGAGCACCGGCACGATATCCCACTCGGAGCGCGCTTGCGCCGGCTTGGCGGTGGCAGAGGCAGTGCCGGTCTTGTCGGCCTTGTCGGTGGCCAGCGGCGCGCCTGAGCGGCTTGCAGGCGCCGGTGGGCCGGCGTCGGCGGGCGCGATGGACCTGTCTGCGGTCTCGACACGGTCCGACGCGGGCGCTGCCGAGGCTTTTGCTTTCGATGCAGGCGGCGGCACCGCCTCCACCTCCTCGCGCTGCATCGATAGCGCCACGGAGATGTAGACGAGGCCCGGCACGATGGCGACGAGGGGGAGCATCCGCGCCAAGGCCCGCGCGCCGCCGCCGAGGCCGCGCGTGCTGAGCCAGATCGCTGCGTAGAGGCAGCCGGCGACGGCGAGACCGGCAACCCCGGAGAGCGGCGGTGAAAGCTCGGGCAAGGCGACCCCCACATGCTGGGTGCAGCGTTCCGGACAGCGTCGTGCAGCAATCCGCAACTACCGGATCGGTGGCGACCAGCGCAAACCCGAGCCGTGCCGTTTCTGTGGACGCCCGGTCGAAGCCCTGAATACTGTCACCGGGCCGCAGCGGCGCGCTGCCATCGGTCGGCTATGATCGGCTGCCGGAAGCAGGACGTCCGGAAGTGAGCTTGCCAAGGATCGATCGCCCATGAGCGCCATGAGCTGGCTGGAACCCGTCACCCTGACGAGCGGGCGCGTCACCCTGGAGCCGCTGGCGCGCCGGCACGAGGCCGAGCTGGCCGAGGCCGTCAGGGACGGCGAGCTGTGGCAGCTGTGGTATACGTCGGTCCCCTCGCCCGACGGCATGGGGGCCGAGATCGACCGCCGCCTGGGGTTGCAGGCGGCCGGCTCCATGCTGCCCTTCGCGGTCATCGACGGTGCGGAGGGTTCCGGATTTGGCCGGGCGGTGGGCATGACCACGTACATGAACGTCGACGCCGTCAACAAGCGCGTCGAGATCGGCTCGACCTGGTATCGCCGAAGCGTGCAGCGGAGCGACCTCAACACGCGCTGCAAGCTGCTCCTGCTCGGCCACGCCTTCGAAACCCTGGCGTGCATCGCCGTGGAGTTCCGCACCCACTTCTTCAACCGCCAGAGCCGGGCAGGCATCGAGCGCCTCGGCGCCAAGCTCGACGGCATCCTGCGCAGCCACCAGCGCGCTGCCAACGGCACCCTGCGCGATACCTGCGTCTACAGCATCGTCGCCAGCGAGTGGCCCACCGTGAAGGCGCACCTTGACTCAGAGCTGAAGCGGACGCGTGAGTAGCGAACGGCATCGGCAATCGGAGGATCCCCATGGCTGGCGACATCGACGCCGTCGAGAAGGTGGTCTGGACCTACCTCGACGGGCTTTACGAGGGCGACACGGGCAAGCTTGGCCAAGCATTCCACGAGGTGAGCCACCTCTATGGCCTGCGCGAGGGCGGGGTCGACGACATGCCGCGCGCGAAATGGTTCGACCTCGTCAACAGCCGGCCGTCGCCCAAGGCCCGCGGCCTCAGGCGCACCGACCGCATCGTCTCGGTCGACTTCTCAGGGCCCGAGACGGCGTTCGTAAAGGTGGAATGCTCCATCCACCCCCGCCATTTCACCGACTACCTCACGCTGCTCAAGCTGAACGAGGGCTGGCGCGTCGTGTCCAAGACCTATCGCACCGACCTGAGGGAATAGGCGTAGGTTGGGTTAGGGCCGAAGGCCCGTAACCCAAC
>JBAPMW010000769.1:0-3456 GCA_049278815.1 Hyphomicrobiaceae bacterium | reverse complement strand
ATGTAAGCCTGCAGCGCGACCTCGGGGAAAGTCAGCGTCTTGTTGGTGGCGGTCGAGGAGAAGATGCCTTCCTTGAAGTCGACCGTGTCGGCGGCGACCTCGAACACGAAGCCCGCCACCTTCTTGGCCTTGGTGATCACCTTGTCGATGGCGTAGTAGATGGCGGACATGCCGACCGCGCCGGAGCGCGAGCCGTAGGTGCCCATGCCGAACTGCACCTTGTCGGTGTCGCCATGCACCACCGTGACCTGCTCGATGGGCACACCGAGGCGGTCGGAGACGAGCTGGGCGAACGTGGTCTCGTGGCCCTGGCCGTGGCTGTGCGAGCCGGTCAGCACCTCGATGGAGCCGGTGGGGTTCACCCGCACCTCGGCCGATTCCCACAACCCCACGCCGGCGCCGAGCGAGCCCACCGCTTGGCTCGGGGCGATGCCGCACGCCTCGATGTAGGCCGAGAAGCCCAAGCCCCGCTTCAGGCCCTTCTGTTGGCTGGCCGCCTTGCGGGCCGCGAGGCCGCGGTAGTCGGCCAGCTCCAGCGCCTTGTCGAGGCAGGCGCCGTAGTCGCCGGCGTCGTAGGCCATGATGACGGGCGTCTGGTGCGGGAACGAGGTGACGAAGTTCCGGCGCCTGAACTCGGCCGGATCCTGGCCGGTCTGCCGCGCCGCCACCTCCATCAGCCGCTCGACCACGAAGCTGGCCTCGGGCCGGCCGGCGCCGCGGTAGGCATCGACCGGGGCGGTATTGGTGTAGACGCCGTCGACCTCGCAGTAGATGGCGGGGATATTGTACTGGCCGGACAGCAGTGGCGCGTAGAGGTAGGTCGGCACGCTGGAGGCGAAGGTCGAGAGATAGGCGCCCAGGTTGGCCTTGGTCTTGACCCGCATCGCCAGGATCTTGCCGTCGCCGTCGAGCGCCAGCTCGGCTGACGTGACGTGGTCGCGGCCGTGCGCGTCGGCGAGGAAGGACTCGCTGCGCTCGGCGGTCCACTTGATCGGCCGGCCGACCTTCTTGGTCGCCCAGATGCAGGCCGTCTCCTCGGCGTAGAGGAAGATCTTGGAGCCGAAGCCGCCGCCCACGTCCGGTGCGATCACGCGCAGCTTGTGCTCCGGCGCGATGCCGATGAAGGCGGACAGCGCCAGCCGGATCACGTGCGGGTTCTGGCTGGTCGTGTGGAGCGTAAAGCTGTCCTGGCCGGAATCGTAGTCGGCGATGGCCGCCCGCGGCTCGATGGCGTTGGGGATCAGGCGGTTGTTCACGAGGTCGATCCTGGTGACGTGGCGGGCGCCGGCGAAGGCGGAGTCCACCGCGGCCTTGTCGCCGAGGTGCCACTGGTAGACCGTGTTGTTGGGCGCGTCGGCCTGCACCTGAGGCTGGCCGGCGTCCTGCGCGGTGGCCACATCGGCGGTGGCGGGCAGCGCCTCGTAGTCGACCACGACGGCCTCGGCGGCGTCCCTGGCCTGCGCCAGGGTCTCGGCCACCACCAGCGCCACATGGTCGCCGACGTAGCGCACCTTGCCCAGCGCCAGCACCGGGTGCGAGCCCGGCTTCATGGGCGAGCCGTCCTTGGAGTGGATCATCCAGCCGCAGAACAGGCCGCCCACCTTGTCCTTGGCGATATCGTCGCCGGTGAACACCGCGAGGCAGCCGGGCTTCTTAAGCGCCGCCGATGCATCGACCCTCTTGATGTTCGCATGTGCGTGCGGCGAGCGCACGAAATACGCGTAGGTCTGGCCCGGCCGGTTGATGTCGTCGGTGTACTGGCCCTTGCCGGTGATGAATCTCTGGTCTTCCTTGCGCCGCACTGGCGCTCCGATGCCGGTCGCGCTCATAGGCTTCCTCCTGGAGCGAATCAACGAATTGACGCCGCCGTGCTGGTTGGCGGCAGGAAGTAATGCTGGGTGGCTACTCGGCCGCCTGGCGCACGCTGCCCATCGCGGCGGCGCCGGCTTTCACGGCGGCGACGATGTTGTGATAGCCCGTGCAGCGGCACAGGTTGCCTTCCAGCTCGTGGCGGATGGTGGCCTCGTCGAGCTGATTGCCCTTGCGCTGCACGATATCCACCGCCGACATGATCATGCCGGGGGTGCAGAAGCCGCACTGGAGGCCGTGATGCTCGCGGAAGGCCTCCTGCATGGGATGCAGCTGGGTGCCCTGCGCCAGGCCCTCGATGGTGGTGACGCTCGCACCCTCGCAGGACGCAGCCAGCGCGGTGCAGGACTTCACCGCCTTGCCGTCGAGAAGGATGACGCAGGCGCCGCACTGGCTGGTGTCGCAGCCCACGTGCGTGCCGGTAAGGCGCAGGTGCTCGCGCAGGTACTGGACGAGCAGCGTGCGCGGCTCCACATCGGCGCTCACGGCCTTGCCGTTGACCGTCATCGCCACCCGGACGAGGCCTGCCGCGGCGCCGCTTGGCGCCGACGCCTGGGTCTCTGGCTGGCTCTTGCGAAAGAACATGCGCATCTCCTCCTCTGGATCCCGCCGGCTGGCCCGCTGTCTTGGATCATTCTTGTTCAGGATTTACGCCACACAGGCGCTGTGCGCAATCGGAGAAGGCTCGGGCTCCCACCGACGTCATCCCCGCGAAGGCGCCAGTCCACCTCACAGCTCGGGTGTGCTCTTCGTGGGGCATCGCGCTGAAGCGCGTGCGGCCCGGCTACGGCTTTCCCACCAATTGCACCGCACCCGTGCTCGCCGCCGCTATGGCACCCAGCAGGTCGGGGACAAGGGGCATCAAGTCCGCGAGCCGGTTGGTCCTGGCCTGGAGAACGATGACGGCTATCGGCAAAGCTGCAAGGTTCTGTTGGAACGACAGATTACGGTCGACAGTTACCAACACATCGAAGGATTGCGCAGCGAGGGCGAGCAGCGCACCGTTCCTGATCGTGGTCCATCCCATCTGCCGGGCAGACTTGACATCATGGCCGGTGATGGGCCCGCGACAGGCGCCAGTCTACGCACTCATCGAGCAGCACCCTCACGGCACCGGTTCGAGCATTCGGCTCTTGGCCTCCTCCAGGAGAGCCACGACCTGCTCCCGCGTGACCGATGGAAACCCTTGAAGAAAGTCATCGATCGTCTGGCCGGCTTCGAGATAGTCGATCAGCGTCGCCACCGGCACCCGCGTTCCGCAGAACACGGGGGTGCCGCCCATAATCTCGGGATCGCGGCATACGACGGTCTGTCTCATGCAATTATCATAGTCCCGGCGACCATCGCCTGCAAATGCCACTGGGCGGCCTGAGGGAGCAGCCCATGCGGACGTAGGGTGCAATAAGCGAGCGAAGCGAGCGCATTGCATCGCTCCGCCCGCCGCGCGCAGCACGGCTCAATCGGTGCAATGCGCTTTCGCTTATTGCAGTGCGCCTCGAAGGCGCGGAAGACCAGTGGAGGGAGGTTCCACACAGCCAATTGTCGGTTGAGCTGGTAGCTGGCAGGCGGCTTGTCCGGGTAACCGGC
>JBAPMW010000768.1:0-1934 GCA_049278815.1 Hyphomicrobiaceae bacterium | reverse complement strand
AGCAGGCGGCACCGGCCGCGGCTGGCGGGGCGACCGCCGCCGGCAAGGCCCAGATGCCCGACCTCGGGCGCGTCGACCTCTCCAAGTCCATCGCCTCGGTCAAGCTCGGCCGGCCCATGCTCTATGTACCGCCCTCGATGCCGGCGGCGAACCTGCTGCTGCGCATGCAGTCCACCCACATCCACATGGCGCTGGTGGTGGACGAGTACGGCGGCACCGACGGCCTTGTCACCATCGAGGACCTGGTGGAGCAGATCGTCGGCGATATCGAGGACGAGCACGACGAGGAGGAGGCCGCCCACATCACCCGCGACGCCAAACCCGGCCTGATCACGGTGGCGCGCACGCCGGTGCACGAGCTGGAGGAATACCTGGGCCTCAAGCTGCTCGACCCGGAGTCGGAGTCCGACGTCGATACCGTCGGCGGCCTGATCTCCACGATTGCCGGCCGCGTGCCGGTGCGGGGCGAGGTCATCCCGCACCCGGCGACAGGCATCGAGTTCGAGGTGCTCGACGCCGACCGCCGCCGGGTCAAGAAGCTGCGCGTGCACGTGCCCTCGGCAGGGACGCCGCCGGGCGCGGCGTCGGCGGCTTGAGGCACCGTGTAGGTTGGGTTAGGGCCGAAGGCCCGTAACCCAACACGGGCGTCAGCCACGTATTCGGTTGGGTGCTGAAGCCAACCGTTGGCGGTCAATGTTGGGTTACGCGCTTCGCGCTAACCCAACCTACGGGAGGTGGATGCCAAAGCACTCGCCGATAGCGGCGCTCGCGAAGCGTGTGCGCGGCCTCACCGGTTGGCGCCGCCCCCTCGCGGCTGCCGGGGCCGGCGCCGTGTCGGCCCTGGCGATGGCGCCGTTCTTCCTGTGGCCGGTGCTCTGGCTCACGCTGCCCGCTCTGGTGTGGCTGATCGATGGGGCGGTTGCCCGCCATGCCGAGGAGGGGAGCTGGCGGCGCCGGCTCGCGGCTGCCGCGGAAACGGGTTGGTGGTGGGGCTTCGGCTACTTCCTGGCGGGCCTCTACTGGATCGGCGAGGCCTTCCTGGTGGAGGCGGAGACCTTCGCCGTCCTCATGCCCCTGGCCGTGGTCCTGATGCCGGCCGGGCTGGCGCTCTTCCATGCCGCGGCAGCCGCCCTCGCAGCCATGGTCTGGAGGCCCGGCGCTTCCCGCGTCGTTGCGCTCGCCCTGGCGCTCTCTGCCGCGGAATGGCTGCGGGGCCACATCCTCACCGGCTTCCCGTGGAACGTGCTGGGCTATGCGCTCACCTACCCCATCGAGCTTATGCAGAGCGCAGCCGTGCTCGGCATCTACGCGCTGACGCTGGCCGCGGTGCTCATCTTCGCCCTCCCCGCGATCCTGTGGACGGAGGCCGCGGACCGCCGGCGCGGCCGGCTCGCGGCCATGGGGATCGCCCTGCTGCCCCTTGCGGTGGCCGGTGCGCTGGGGTGGGCGCGGCTCGCCTATGCGACGTCGGATACGGTGCCGGGCGTGAAGATCCGGATCGTGCAGGCGAGCATCCCGCAGCAGGAGCGGATGCGGCCGGAGCTGTGGGCCGGCCACTTCCGGGACCACCTCGATCTGTCGGGGCGCGACCCAGCCGGGAAGGCCGACAGCCTCGCCGGTGTGATGCTCCTCATCTGGCCCGAGGTGGCGATGCCGTTTGCGGCGCTGGACAGCCCGAAGGCGCTATCCGCTGTCGGCAATCTGCTGCCTGAGGGGACGGTGCTGATCACAGGTGCCATCCGGGTCGAGCGGGGCGGGGCGGACGGGAAGGGGCCGCGGCGGTTCTTCAACAGCCTGCTCGTGCTCGGGCGGGGCGGGCTCCTCGTCGCCCTCTACGACAAGATCTTCCTGGTCCCGTTCGGCGAGTTCCTGCCGCTGCGGCCGCTGCTGGCGGCCCTGGGGCTCAACGAGCTGGCCGCGCGGGGCGGCTACAG
>JBAPMW010000767.1:0-4078 GCA_049278815.1 Hyphomicrobiaceae bacterium | reverse complement strand
TTCCCCCCCACCCTGTCCCTCCCCTACATTTTGGGGGCGCGCCTCCGGCGCGACGGGGGAGGGGACGTTGGGGCCAGCGCCGCGCCCCAACGGCTCCGTCGCCGGCTTCGAGCGCATCGCGGAGTGGATCTTCGACCTCGACAACACGCTGTACCCGGCCGATTGCCGGCTGTTCGCCCAGGTCGATCAGAGGATGGGCGAGTTCATCGCCCGCTATCTCGGCGTGCCGTTCGCCTACGCCCGGCACCTGCAGAAGAGCTACTACCGCCAGTTCGGCACGACGCTGACGGGCCTCATGCGGGTGCACAGGATCGACCCCAAGCCGTTCCTCGACTACGTGCACGACCTCGACCTGTCGGGGCTCGCGGAGCATCCCGAGCTGGCCGCGGCGATCGCGCGGCTGCCGGGCCGCAAGCTGATCTTCACCAACGGCTCGCGCGCCCACGCCGAGCGCGTCGCGAGCCGGCTCGGCCTCCTGCCGCTGTTTGAGGACATCTTCGACATCGTCGCCGCGGGCTATGTGCCGAAGCCCTTGCCGGCCTGCTACGATGCGTTTCTCAAGGCGCACGGGGTGGATGCGGCGCGGGCGGCAATGTTCGAGGACATGCCCCATAACCTGGAGGCGCCGCATGTGCTGGGCATGACCACGGTGCTGGTCCGCTCCGACGCCAACGACGACCATCCGATCCAAAGGACCATGCGCACCTGGACCGCGCCGCCGGCCCACGTGCACCATATGACCTTCGATCTGGCTGAGTTTCTGAAGGCAATCGAAGGACCGGTTGGAGGTCTGACCCCCGAGGGCACCTGACCACCGTCCGGCGCGCCCCATCGCGAACGCCGTCCGCATGCCGGTTCAGATCGCCGGTTGGAAAGAGCTCCGACCGTTGTCTCGCATCACGGCATGCACCTCCCCCGGCGTGGCGAAGTCCTCCGGGATGCCGCACAGGCCAAGCCGCTGCAGCCACCCTCCGAAGGCCGGGTGCGCCGTCAGCACGGCGAACGGCACCGCCAGCAGGTAGCCCGCCGTGAGCGGCAGGCTCCACCAGAAGACGGGCGGCGCGATCCATAGCAGCGCCAGGCACACCAGCGCCCCGAACAGCATCTGCGGCCACAGCGCCCACGCCGCCGTCCGCCAGGACAGCCGCTGCGCGTCGCGCGCCTGGCCGCCCCAGACCACCGACTTGCCGACGCCCAAGCCGAGCATGAAGATCGTGGTGCGGATGGTGGAGACCGCGCCCTGCAGGAACGAGAACACCAGCTCGATGGTCGCGCCGGCCGCGAACCTGAGCCAGCCGCCGTAGCGCGCCACGCCACCGGGCGTCAGGATGGCATCGATGAGGCCGGCGATCTTCGGCATCAGGTACATGGTGAAGTAGGTGACATAGAGCCCCATGGCCAACCCCACGGGGAAGTCCGCCACGCCCTGCGCCTGCCAGGCGGCCACGGGCAGCAGCGCGATCATCAGCGTCCACGCCGGGATGCCGACGAACATCAGGATCGCCCAGATGAGCTGGAACCGGCTCATGGCGTAGAGCCCCGGCAGGTCCAGGAGCTTGGTGTACTGCATGTTGCCCTGGCACCAGCGCACGTCGCGCTGGGCGAACTCCAGCATGGTGGGCGGGTTTTCCTCCCAGCTGCCGCACTCCTCGGGCAGCACGCGCACCTCGTAGCCGGCGCGGCGCATGAGCGTGGCCTCCACCTGGTCGTGCGACAGCACATGGCCGCCGAGCGGCGGCTTGCCCGACAGCATCGGCAGCCCGCAGTGCTCCACGAAGGGCGCGATGCGCACCAGCGCGTTGTGGCCCCAGTAGGGGCCGCACTCGCCCACCCACCAGGCCTGCCCCATGGTGTAGGAGCGCATGCCGTGGCGCATCCCGAACTGGAAGATGCGGGCGAAGCCCGAGGCCGAGGGCATGCCCACCACCAGGCTCTGCAGGATGCCGATCTTGGGGTAGGCCTGCATCATGCGCGTGAGGCGCACGATCTCCGGCCCCGCCATCAGGCTGTCGGCATCGAGGGGCAGCATGAGCGTGAAGTCCTTGCCCCAGCGCTCGCAGAAGTCGCGGACGTTGCCCGCCTTGAAGGCCGTATTCTTGTCGCGGCGGCGATAGACGATGCGCTCGCCGTCCGGATCGGCCGCCTTCCAGGCCGCCACGGCCTTCTCCTCGGCGGCCGCCACCTCCGGGAGGCTGGTGTCGCTCAGGACGAAATAGCTGTAGGCCCCGCCCTCCCCGGTGGCATCGATGCTGGCCTTGACGGTCTTCAGCCGCAGAATGGCGCGGCCGGGGTCCTCGTTGCGCACGGTCATGAAGATGGCGGTCTTGATGCGCAGCGGCGCCGCCTGGTCGGCGGCGGCGGCGAACGGCGCCACCAGGGCCAGCGGGTCCTTGCGGCCATGCAGCAGCCACAGCCCGATCAGCGCGTTCCAGAACCCCAGCACAGGCCAGGGCGTGCCGACCGCGAAAGCCGCGAGCAGCACCATGTCGACAATGGTCCAGCCACCGGCCCCCAGGATCAGCGCCGCCACCCACAGCATCGCTGCATAGGTGACGGCGTTGAGGGCGAAAACGATCCGCCGCCGGCGCGTCAGCACGTCGATGGACTGGAGACCGGCTGGTGTCGTAAGGATCTGGGCAGCCGGCATCGCCCGCGGTGCGGGAGTATCGAGACTGTCGTTCATGCAAACCCCTCGCAAACCCCCGGTGAACCCTTAATGAACCTCTGTGTCGCCCCTCCGGCGAGCCCTGGTCCGAAGCTCGGCGTGAGCCGCCACCTTGGCAGGCGACGGCGGTAGCATCATGGCAGCGGCGACCTCATCGCAGGACACGACGGCGCGCGCCCTCTGGTATGTCGGGCCGGGCGCGGTGGAGCTGCGCCAGGCCCCGCTGCCGCCGCTGGCACCCGGCGAGGCACGAGTGCGCACCCGGTTCAGCGGCATCAGCCGGGGGACCGAACGGCTGGTCCTCAAGGGTTCCGTCGGTCGCAGCGAGTGGGAGCGCATGCGCTGCCCGATGCAGGAGGGGGCGTTCCCCTTCCCGGTGAAGTACGGCTACTGCGCCGTGGGCGTGGTGGAGGAGGGACCTGCCAATCTCGTGGGCAAGGTGGTTTTTTGCCTGCACCCACATCAGGACGTCTTCCATGCTCCGGCTGACCGGCTGGCCCTCATTCCTCACGCGATCCCTGCCCACCGCGCCACCCTAGCCGCCAACATGGAGACCGCCCTCAACGCGATGTGGGACAGCGGCGCCGGCCCCGGCGACCGCATCGTGGTGGTTGGCGCCGGAGTTGTCGGGCTCCTTGTCGGGTGCCTCGCCGCACGCCTGCCAGGTGCCGCAGTCACCGTGGTGGACGTGGACACCGGCCGCCGCCCGCTGGCGGAGGCCCTCGGCGCCGCCTTCGCCGCCCCTGAGGCTGCGCCACAGGACGCCGACGTGGTGTTCCACGCCAGCGCCACCGCCGCCGGACTCAACACGGCGATCGCCTGCGCCGGCCCAGAGGCGACCGTCGTCGAGATGAGCTGGTACGGCGACAGGCCGGTCGAGGTTGGTCTGGGCGGCGCGTTCCATAGCCGCCGCCTCCGACTCGTCTCGTCCCAGGTCGGCCAGGTCTCTCCAGGGCGCCGCCCGCGCTGGGACTACGGCCGCCGCATGGCCGCCGCGCTGCGTCTCATAGATCTGCCCGCCCTCGACCTGCTGGTGGCCGAGGAGATCGCCTTCGAGGACGCCCCCCGCGAGCTGCCGCGCATCCTGGCCGCGGGCGCGCACGGTCTTGCCCCAGTCATCCGCTATCCCAACGTTTGAACCCATGCAGAGAGCCAGGGCTGAGGTTGAAGCTGCGCTGGATGAGCTTCAGCCTTATGACTTCAACAACTGGAATACGACTGCGAAAGGCCTGGAGCGCTTGCGGTCCTTGCTGCCCGAACTGGTCAAGATTTCGACCCCAAGCGAAGCGACCACAACGATTCTGATATTGATAGAACGACTGTCGAACACGCCCGACTTGGAAGATTGCGAGTTAGGTACCCCCGGACCGATGGTGCACGAGTTGGAAAAATTGCCCGGATATGAGCCGCAGT
>JBAPMW010000766.1:0-5746 GCA_049278815.1 Hyphomicrobiaceae bacterium | reverse complement strand
TATGCGCATGCCCGCGTCGAGATCGAGCTGAGAGGAACGCACACGCGCGGTATGACGCTTTGCGACTTGCGGCCCGCGGCGTTGGCGGCGGGCCCGAAGCGAACACCGCCACCGAATGCACAAGTCGCCATTGATGCCCGCAGCCGCGATATCGTCGAGCGGGTCATTGAGACGCTTCTGTCATATCCCTGAAACCCGGGGTCAAGGTTTGGACGGACCAAGCGCTCGGCCACGTGTCCCCCAACGTCCACTCTCCGGCACGCCTCCTCCTCGCCACATTGTCTGGTCGCCTACCTTCATATACAAAAGCGGTCATCTACAGCTTCGAATTTGGGGATGCCGACGGAACGGGTAATGATGTCCGCTACCGAAGGTAGCGCGTCAGTGCTTGCTTGGCGTTCTGCAATCGGTGCCGGCTGAGTTGACCGCTTGACGTGTATCGCTGTTCCAAGGCCTGCAGCCGGTGAACAGCGGACACATCGCAAAGCCTGCGACGCGCCTGCACCGACCCGGACATGTAGTGCGACAAGTGGTGAACCCATCGCTATATTCGCCGCATGGCGTGGCAATACATCCGTATCGCTCGGTTCGGCGGCCCCGAGGTCCTGGAACTGGCGGAACAGGCGACAATTCCTGACCCCGGCCCCGGCGAGGTCCGCATCAAGGTGCTCGCTGCCGGCACCGGCTTCACCGATACCTTCATCCGGCGCGGCCGCTACCCAGACTTCAAGGGGCCACTGCCGTTCACCCCGGGTTACGACCTTGTCGGCGTCATCGAGGGGACCGGACCCGGTGTCCCTGTCGAACTCACCGGACAGTTGGTTGCTGATCTCTGTGTCATTGGTGGATACGCACAGTATGCGATCCGCCCCGCGCGTCATCTCGTGCCGGTCCCCGATGGCGTCGATCCCGCCGAGGCGGTGTGCATCCCGCTCGCCTATCTCACCGCGTACCAAATGCTCACCCGCTACCGCCGCCTTCCGCGCGGAGCAACTATCCTCGTAATTGGCGCCTCCGGCACGGTCGGAACGGCGCTGCTCGATCTGGCGCACCATCTCGGCCTGAAGGCGATCGGCACCTGTTCGGCCGCCAACGTTGCTACGGTCGAGCGCTTCGGCGCAACGGCGATCGACTATCGCGCCGGCGACTTCGTCGCGGCTGTGCGCGACCTCACCGCAGGGCGCAAGGGAGGAGTTGGCGTCGATGCAGCCTTCGATGCGATTGGCGGCGCGCATTTCGCGCGATCCTTCGCTTGCCTCGCACCCGGCTGCCTACTCGTCGGCTACGGTGCCCAGACAATGGCCGTCGGCGGCGCAGGCTTGGCTTCAGCGGCACTCGGTTTGGCGCGGCTCAAGCTGTGGGACGTGCTGAGCGGCCTTTTTGGCGGCCGTCACGCCGTGTTCTATACCATCACCACACGCCGGGCGGCGCACACGGAGGATTTCAAAGCCGATATGGCCACACTGTTCGACTTGCTCCACAAGCGCGCCATCCATCCGGTGGTGATCGACCGTCTCCCTCTCGCGGCCGCGCGCGAAGTCCACACCCGCATCGATCTCGGCGGCTTCGGCGGTAAGATCGTGCTTCTACCCTGGCCTGAGACCTGATTTCAGGACGAACAGCCTTTGAGACTTTCTCGTTCTCCAAGTGCCGAAATCTGGAATTGACACCTGGCGTCAGACGACTGACGGAAGGCAACGGATCACTGCGAACATCGCCACGGCAACCCGCGGGGTAGCCGACCCACGTATACAAAGGCGGACCTCGACCGATGCGCGCTCGGCGACAGTTGGGCCGTCACCGACCACGTCCGCTCGCTGGGGTATCGCCTCGTCACGACGGGTCGCTGGTAGGATTTCGATCTTCGCGGCTCAGTGGATGGCGTTCGCGCCTGATCCTACGTCTGCTTCCCGATGCCTTCTTTCGTCGGGCGATTGTCGCGCGACCCGACTGCTCCAAGCGGACATTGAGCAAGCCGCACACAACTCGTCGCTTTGGCGCGTAAACACGCCGAGAACATCCCAGTTGAGAAGCGCGTCACTTAAGATCTGATCTATGCCGGGTGGGCCTAGTAGACGAGATTACCTTCGCGAAATGAGCCATCGTTCACCCGCTCAGCCCTGCTCCGCGCCCGTGACTCGCCAGATCACATCGCCCACATCGTCCGCGATCAGCAGCGAACCATCGGGACCGAGCGTGACGCCGACCGGTCGCCCATAGGACACCTTCTCGTCCGGCGCGAGGAAGCCCGACAGGATATCCCGCGGCGGCCCGGCCGGCAGCCCGTTCACGAACGGGATGAAGACGACCTTGTAGCCGCTCAGCGTGCTGCGATTCCACGAGCCGTGCTGCCCGATGACCAGGCCGTCCGGAAAGCCCGGAAGCGTGCCGGCGGGCAGCCAGCACAGACCGAGCGACGCGGTGTGACCGCCGAGCGCGTAGTCCGGCGTGATGGCCTTGGCAACCGCGGCCGGGTTCTGCGGCACCCGATCGTCCACCGTCTGGCCCCAGTAGCAATAGGGCCAGCCGTAGAAGCCGCCGTCGCGGACTGAGGTCAGATAGTCCGGCGGTGTCTCGTCGCCCAGGCCGTCGCGCTCGTTGATCACTGTCCATAGCGCGCCGGTATGCGGCTCCCATGCGAGGCCCACCGGGTTGCGCAGACCGCTGGCGAAGATGCGGCTCTCACCGCTCGCCAGATCCAGCTCGTAGACGGCAGCCCGGCCTTCCTCGACCACCATGCCATTCTCGGCGATATTGCTGAGCGAGCCGACGCCGGCATAGAGCTTCTGGCCATTAGGGCTTGGCAAGAGGCTGCGGGTCCAATGCCCGCCCGGCTTGAAGTTGGCAATCTTGCGACCCAGCGCCGTGATGCGGTCGGCACCCGTCACATACGGGAAAGCCACCACGCCGTCGGTATTGCCGACATAGAAGGTGTCGCCCGATAGCGCCATGCCGAAGGGCTGGTTCAATCCCTCCATGAAGATTTCGCGCGTCTCGGCGACGCCGTCGCCGTCCCTGTCGCGCAACAGCGTGATGCGGTTGGCACTCGTTCCGAGCGCGCCCGCGCGTCGCATCGTGGCTTGGATCGCATAGGCGAACACGTTCCGGACCGGACCGGGGACCGTCTTCGCTTCGGCGACGAGGACGTCGCCGTTGGGCAGCACGTAGATCCAGCGCGGATGCCTCAGACCAGACGCGAACGCATTGACCTTGAGCCCCCGTGCGGCCACGGGCTTCTGCCCATCGGCCCATCCTTTGGCGGTCGGCATCTTGAGCGTCGGAATGGCACCCTGCGGCTTCGCCGCCGGTATCACCGGCGCATTGCCCCAGGCCGGCACGTGTGCCGCGCCATGCATCCGGCGCCACAGCAAGGCGGCGCCGCCAATCAGCGCGACGATCCGTGCAACGATAGCGGAGAAAGTCATCTCGTCCCCTTGTTCGACTGCAGAGGCCGGTCCTTGCCTGCGTACCATGTCACAATGGGATCGGCACAGCAGCCTGCGAATAAGCCCAGTTGAGAGCACTTTCGCGCTACCGCTCGGTAGAGTGCACTTGGCTCCACTACGCGGGTCAGCTCCGCCCCGTTAGTGTCCTGAGCGTCCGCGCCTGGAGCAAGGGCTTGCCAACGCCGCACACAAGTCGGACGCTGTCGTCGGCCAACCGGCTGGTCCGCAACCCCTGTCGTGGCGCAGATCGGTCTGGATAGCCGGGCCATGGTGAGGTTCGTCGGCGAGGAGGAGCAGAGCATGGGTCCGCTTGCAGGCATACGCGTCGTCGACCTCTCCTCAATGCTGTCGGGGCCGTGGGCGACGATGATCCTCGCCGACCAGGGCGCGGACGTCATCAAGGTGGAGGAGCCGAAGGCAGGCGACCACACCCGCTCGCTCAGCAACCGGCACCGGGGGTTCTCGGCCCAGTTCCTCAACCTCAACCGCAACAAGCGCTCCATCGCCCTCGACCTCAAGACGGACGAGGGGCGGGCCATCCTGAAGCGCCTCGCCGCCACCGCCGACGTGCTCGTGCAGAACTTCCGGCCCGGCGTGGTGGAAAGGCTAGGCATCGACGAGGCGGCCATCAGGGCAGTCGCCCCGCAGATCGTCTACGTTTCGATCAGCGGCTTCGGCGAAAGCGGCCCCTATGCCGGCAAGCCGACCTACGATCCCATCATCCAGGCGCTTTCGGCCCTCACGAGCGTGCAGGGAGGCTCGGATGCGGCGCGGCCGCGCCTCATCCGCACCGTGCTGCCCGACAAGCTGACCGCCGTCACGGCCGCCCAGGCGATCGCCGCCGCGCTGGTGGGGCGGCTCAAGTCCGGAAAAGGCCAGCACGTCCGGCTGTCTATGCTGGACGCCGTGCTCGCCTTCCTGTGGGCCTCCGACATGAGCGTGCAGACTTTCGTTGGCCAAAGGGTTGACGGGCGCACGACGGCCAGCTTCATCGACTTGATCTACGAGACGCAGAATGGCTTCATGACAGTTGCCGTCATGACCAACAAGGAGTGGACGGCGCTGACCCGCGCACTCGATCGACCCGAATGGCTTGAGGATGAGCGTTTCAGGACGCCGGCGTTGCGCGATCAGAACATCGACCAGCGCCTGCAGATGACCCAGGACGCCCTGAAGTCGCGCACCACCGAGGAGTGGCTTGCGCGGCTGGAGGCCGAGGGCGTGCCGTGCGCGCCGGTGCTGACCCGCGACCAGGTGATCGCCCATCCGCAGGTGCTGGCGAGCGGCATCCTCATGGAGAGCGACCATGAGGCGGTGGGCCGCATTCGCCAGACGCGGGCGGCGGCGCGCTTCTCCGCGACTCCCACGGACCTGCGCTTCGGCGCGCCGCGCCTCGGCGAGCACAACGTCGAGATACTGGCCGAGCTGGGCTTCGAGCGCCAGGACATGGAGGCCCTGCAGAGCCGGGGCGTCATCGGATCACTCCGACCGTCGCCGGCCAGCGCCTGACCCGGCTATACAAACAAGAGCGGACCTTGGCCCGAATGCGGCTGGCGAGGGACCCTGCATCGCCGATCACGTCCGCTGTGTGGGGTAGAGCGAAAGCGGTCAAAGGCCCTTCGCTTCAACGATCGGCTTCGGAGCAACGTGCGCTTACCGGGCAAGCCCAAGCATTTGATTTGTCAGGTCCCAGTCCACCTCTTCCAGAGGGTGGTTGCCGCTCGACGCGTCGGACCCAATCCGGCTCGTTACCTACATCTTAGTCGGGTAACCATGAGCCCCGCAGAGCCTGTGCTATGCTTGCGCTCCCTTTCGTCGTGCAAGGGAGCCGCACACCCATGGGCCTGAAGAAGGACCTGGCAGATGCCCGCGCGAGCTGGGCGCCGCTGTCGTTCTACGAAAAGTTCGAGCACGCCTGCATCCTGATCCTGACCGCGCTGATCGCTCTGATTATCGCGCTCGCCATCTGGAACTTGGTGCTCAAGATCCTGATCAGCCTGCTGGCGAGCACGCTCGATCCGACCGACTACGCTGTGTTCCAGGCTCTGTTCGGCATGATCTTCACGGTCATCATCGCGCTGGAATTCAAACGCTCCCTGCTGGCGCTGGCCGAGCGCGTCGACAGCGTCGTACAGGTGCGTGCGGTGCTGCTGATCGAGGCCAGCTTGAGGAAGGTGCGGTCCTCGCGTGTGATGAAGCGCTCGTACTCGGCAAACTCGAAGTTCTCGCGCGCAAGTGGATCGGCCGCCAGGCGCAGCCGGTATTGCTCGTAGGCGCCCAGGCTGTCGATGGAGTAGATG
>JBAPMW010000765.1:0-3522 GCA_049278815.1 Hyphomicrobiaceae bacterium | reverse complement strand
ACCCAGCAGTACATCATCATGACAAGGAACGGCGCCGAGATCCATCTGTGGAAGAACCTCCGGGCCGAGAAGCTGGTCACGCGCTTGCGCAGCCAGATCTCGGGCCTGGGCTTCGGCCAGAGCTCGGACAAGAGTGCGGGCCAGAGTTCCGGCCATGGCGCCGAGGGTGGCTCCGCACCGGCTCGCGCCGAAGCAGCGATGGATGGCGGCGTGGAGAAGCCGGCACAGTCCGCGCCGACCGGCGACGGCACCGCCGCAGCGGCGAAAGCCGCCATGACCCGCGAGCAGGCGCTCAAGACGCTGGGGCTGGCGCCGGGTGCCACCGCCACCCAGATCGAGGCCGCCTACAAGGCGCGGACGCGCCAGAGAGGCAGCCTGAACGGCTCGCAGCGGCTGAGCCAGGCGCGCGAGGTGCTGCGCGGCGAGGGCACGTGAGGAGGCGTCAGACCCCTGCGGGTCTGACGCCGTCGCGTCCCACGGTTGACATTGGCGGCACTGCGGCCGGTTATGGCGGAGATCAGGCTTCACGGCAGATGGATCTGGCTATGGGTGCCGCCGGTTTCACGGACGAGGAGATCGGGGCGGGCGAGGCCCTGTTCCGCCGGCCGTGGCGCTTCCTGCTCAGCGCCCCGCGGCTTGAGGTTCTGCCTGCAGCCGCCGGACCGGAGATTGCGTTCGCGGGCCGCTCCAACGTGGGCAAGTCGAGCCTCATCAACACGCTGGTCGGCCGGCGCGGGCTGGCCCGCACCTCCAACACGCCGGGACGCACGCAGGAGCTCAATTTCTTCGTGGCCGACGGCGTGGCCCTCGCCATGGTGGACATGCCGGGCTACGGGTTCGCCCAGGCCCCCAAGGCCAAGGTCGAGGAATGGACCGGCCTGGTGCACGACTATCTGCGCGGGCGACCGACCCTGCGCCGGGTCGTCCTGCTGGTCGACGCGCGCCACGGCCTCAAGGCCTCCGACCTCGCCGTGATGGGCCTCTTGGACCAGGCTGCGGTCTCCTACCAGGTTGTCCTGACCAAGATCGACAAGATCAAGCCGCCGGAGCTCGATGCCGTCATGAGGAGCACTGCCGCCGAGCTGAGCGGGCACGCCGCCGCGTTTCCTATGCTCATAGCAACGTCGTCACAGACCGGCGCAGGCCTCGCTGAGCTGCGAGCGGAGATCGCCCAGGTTGCAGCGGCTTGAGCGGGGGGAGCCCGCCAGGCTCCAAACGGAGAGGCATTCAGACGGCGCGTCCGGTGGCGTGAGCGCGTGGTGCTGAAGGAAGGCCTGCGCGCGTTCACGATCGGGCGGAGCCTCCACGCCGACGTGACGCTGGACGATCCCTACGCCGCCGCGATGCACGCCTCCCTGGAGCTCACGCAGCACGGCCGGCTCCTGGCGAGCGACCTCGGCTCCGTGAATGGGCTCATTGTGTGCGGCAAGCACTTGGCCAGCGCGTGCGGCGTTGAGCTTCCCGACAACACGCTGCGGGTTGGACGGACCGTCCTGCGGGTGCGCACCGGACTGGAGAGCCTGGCGCCCGAGAAACCGTATCAGCCGCTTATGTCGTCGCCGCTGCGCGGTCCCGCCGGAATCGCAACCGTCGCGGCGGCGGCCAGCGTCTTGCAACTGGTCTACATGAGTTGGCTTGGCGCACCACGCGATCTGACGGTGAGCATCGTGTCGTCGCTGTCGGTCGCCGCAACGATCGCCGCCGCCTGGGTCGCGCTATGGGCGCTGCTGTCGCGCATCATGCAGGGCGAGTGGCGCTGGCTTCGCCACTCGGCCATCTATCTCGGCGTCTCCGCCGCCTTCATCGCCATGATGGGCGTTGTCGATCTGAGCGGGTTCATGTTTGCGCTTCCCCTCCCGGGCAATCGCTACATCTGGATCGGTGCAATCGCTCTTGCCATTGCGCTCTACCTGCATCTGACGCATGCCTCGAGCCTCTCCGCCGGCCGCGCCGCCCTGGTTGCATGCGGCATCCCGGCTCTGCTGGCGTTGGGAGGTCACTGGCTGGAGACGCGCGCCCAGGTCCGCGACGTGAACCATATCGGCGCCTACATGCGCATCTATCCGCCTGCCCTGCGGCTGCGTCCTTCCGACAAGCTAGAGGACTACTTCAACAAGGCGGCCCTGCTGCAGGAGCTGGCGGATCGGAAGCTGACCGAGGCTCTCGAGCACGACCAAATCATGGATGACGAGAGCTGACGCGTCGGCTCCGCTGCGTGGCGCAGCGGGCCTGGACGCCGACGCAACCCCCTGCGCGGCCGGTGTGCCGGTGCGGGGGCCTTGCGCCTCGCCCCCGTCGCACCGTCTCAAACCCGCCGCCGGGGCGGCAGGTCGATCGGCAGGTACTCGACGCCCGAGCGCTGAACGGGTTGCGGGTAGAGCTTCATGAGCTCCAGCACGTGTGTCGGCATGTCCACCTTGACCGGCAGGCCCAGCTCCCCGGCCTCCTTGGCGGTCAGCGCATAGTCGTGGGTCCAGTGCCCGCCGGCAAGCTTGTCGGCCAGCGCCTCGGCCGCAGCCTGCTCCATGCGCGGGGTGAGCAGCTCCACCGCGCCACGCTTGACCTGGGCCAGCGCCTTCTCGCTCACGTCGGCCAGCACCACTGTCAGGTCCCACACGTCGGCGATCGGCTTGGAATCGCGCGCCTTGACGATGCTCGCCGCCGGGAGCCCGGCGATCTGCGGATCGATGGGACCGAGCACGGAGAACTCGCCCAGCACGATCTCGTCGGCCGCAAGGGCGATCAGCGTGCCGCCGGACATGGCGTACACGGGCACGTAGACCGTCACCTTGGCGGGGTGCGCCTCCACGGCGCGGGCGATCTGCATGGCGGCCAGCACCAGCCCGCCGGGCGTGTGCAGGACGAGGTCGATCGGCACGGCGGGCGGCGTCTCCTTGATGGCGGCGATGATGGTCTGGGCGTCCTCCAGGTCGATGTGGCGGCCGACGGAGAAGCCGAACAGCCCGGCCCTCTCCTGGCGGTGGATCATGGTGATGACCCGCGTACGGTGCGCCTGCTCGATGGCCCGGATCGCCTGCGCCCGGCGCATGCCGTACCAGCGCCTCGTCAGCAGCGGCTGCAGCGCCAAGATGCCCAGCAGCACCCAGATGAGCGTCGAGAAGTCGAAGGACATGCCCGGCTCCCTTTCGCGCCGTAATGTGAACCCCCAGATGCACTCTAGAGCGCTTTCCAGCCGCTGTGAATCGGATCGACGCGTCACAGAGGCAATCGCCGGTCTCTCTCACGCGCCTGGCAGCGCCGCCGGCCCCGCCGGCGGTGCCGGCGAGGATGCCCCGCCGGCGTGAGCCGGCAAAGAAGCGACGGGGACGCGGTGCCTACTTCGGCAACCATTTAGCGGGGCGGTTGCCCGCCCCATTGCGATTGCCTTTTCGGCACCGCGTCTCGGCGATTTTTGGCCCCGCTGACGGGCTGGCCGCTGCTCCGGGAAGACCTCTCTTTAGGTCTGGGCTGGCAGACGGGAGCCTTGAGCTCGGGTGCGGTCCATTGCTGGCTACCGTCCCG
>JBAPMW010000764.1:0-2805 GCA_049278815.1 Hyphomicrobiaceae bacterium | reverse complement strand
GACGGCTCCAGCGCCCCATATAGGCCTCGTAGCGGTCGCCAGCCTGCCAAGCATCGTGGCGGGACGCCTCTACCATAGTCGGTCCTCCTTCTGCGCGGCCCGCATCCGACGATACGTCAGCGCATGTGAGTTGCAAAGCCTTGCGATGTCCGAGTCGGTCAAGGCACTAAACCGCTGCTGCGAAAGCCGCTACGCGGGGGTGCGGTCAGCCTGCTGGGCCCGGCGCATGATGGAGGATATGGCTGCCCACAAGCTGGGGCGTCATGCGCAGAAGCGCCACATCCACTGCTGCAGGCGGCCCGCCGTGTTCCGACACGGTGAAATCGGCGCAATGCGTCTCGCTTAGTCGGTGCAATGCGCTTCCGCTTACTACGCCCTACGACTCACGGCAGCCGCCGCGCCCGCTTGCGCAGATCCTTCCATGGGTCGGCTATGTGAGCGAGGCGGTTGAGGAGGTTGCCCACCGTGAAGCGGCCGGAGCGCATCTCGGGGCCCAGCTCATCCCAGTCCAAGGGCGTGGAGACGGTGGCCTCGGCCCGCGCCCTTGTCGAGTAGGCGGCGATGGCGGTGGCGCCGCGGCCGTTGCGCAGGTAGTCGACGAAGATGCGGCCGCGGCGGGCCTCCTTGGAGGCCATGGCCAGATACCTCGCAGGGCTGTCGGCGGCCATGGCGGCGGCGAGCTTGTGGGCGAAGTCCTTGACGGCGGTCCAGTCGGCGTGCGGCTTCAAGGGGGCGTAGACGTGGAGGCCCTTGCCGCCCGTGGTCTTCACGAAGCTGTCGAGCCCCTTGCGCTTCAGGCGGTCACGCACCTCCAGGGCCGCGGCCACCACGTCGGGCCATTCGACGTCCGGCGCCGGATCGAGGTCGAAGGTGAGGCCGTCGGGCTTGCCGATATCATCGAGCGTGGCGCCCCAGACGTGGATCTCCAGCACCGAGGCCTGCACGAGCGACAAGAGCCCTTCAAGGTTGGAGACACTGAGGATCTCCTCGTCGTCCTCAGGGTCGCGCGAGCGGGCCACCTGATCGCTCATGCCGGCGAAGGCGTGCTTCTGGAAGAAGCAGGTCTCATCCACGCCACCTGGACACCGCACCAGCGCCAGCGGCCGGTTGACGATATGGGGCGCGATCCACGGCCAGATCTCGGCGTAGAACTCGGCGAGGCCCTGCTTGGTGACGCCGGCGGCGGGCCAGAACACCCGGTCGGGGTGCGTGAGCACCACTGGCAGCGGTGCCGCCGTCTTGGCGTTGGCGGCGCGCTTGTGGGCTGTCACGTCGGCGGCCTCCTTGTCGGGTCGCAGGCCCTTGAACACGGCGTGGCGGACGAGGCCGTCGGCGGTCCAGCCGCGGAACTCCACCTCCGCCACCAGCGCCGGCCGCACCCAACGCACGTTGCGCCTCACGTCGGCCGGCGGCGGCCTCTCAAGCGGCGGCGCCGGCACGCGCAGGCCCTCCAGGCGGCGCCACAGGTCCTCGGCGACCGCGCTGGAGTACCCTGAGCCAACGCGGCCGGCGTAGCGGAGGTTTCCCTTAGGCTCTGCGGCGGCCACCACCAGCGAGCCGATGGCGCGCCGCTGGGTGGTGGACGGCACATAGCCGATGATGGCGAGGTCGTGCCCCTCGGCGCACTTGGCCTTGATCCAGGACTTGGTGCGCCCGGAGCGGTAGGTGCCGGTCTTGAGCTTGGAGACGATGCCTTCGAGCCCCAGGCGGCAGGCATGCTCCAGGATGGTGGCGCCGCCGCCCTCGAAGTGCTCGCTCAAGGTGAGGATGCCGTTGTGGCCGTCGAGCAGCCTGGCGAGTGCCGCCTTGCGCTCCATCAGCGGCGCGCCTCTCAGGTCGGTGCCGTCCAGGTGCAGGAGATCGAACAGGTAGTAGCGGAAGCGGTCGCTGCGGCCGGCGCTCAGATCCGCCTGCAGCTCGGTGAAGCTCGGGGCGCCGCTCTCGGATTCCACGACCACCTCGCCGTCCAGCATGGCGGTGACCACGGGCAGGCCCTCCAGGGCCTTCTTCAGGGAGGTGAACTTAGTGGTCCAGTCGAGGCCCTTGCGGGTGAGGAGCTTCACCCGGCCCCGGTCGATGCGCGCCATCAGGCGGTAGCCGTCGAACTTGATCTCGTGCACCCAGCTTGCGCCGGTCGGCGGGGCGGTTGCGGGGGAGGCCAGCTGGGGCTCGACGAAGCTGGGGAGTGGGCCGGGTTTGGTGCCTTTGATGCGGGTGGGGGGGCGGGTTGAAACGGGGTCAGACCCCTTGCCTCGACGGTCGTCCTTCTCCCGGGCCGTCTGCGCAAGGGGTCTGACCCCGTCTCTACGGACCCCCTCCTTGCGCCAGATCTTCACCTTGCCCTTGCTGACATCCTCCACGGTCCGTCCCGTCTTGACCGAGCGCGGCTCCTTTTCCAGCAGGGTCTCGCCGCCGCCATGGACGGCGTATTCGTCCTCGGCCTTGATCAGCAGCCAGTTCTCCTTGCCGCGCTGGTCCCGGTCCTTCATGTGCACCAGGTGCCAGCGGCCCTTGAGCTTGTGGCCGTGCAGATCGACGACCAGGTGCCCCTTGGCCAGCTGCTCGTGCGGGTCGCCCTCGGTGGACCAGCGGCCACGGTCCCACACGATGACGCCGCCGGCGCCGTACTCGCCCTCGGGGATGCGGCCCTCGAACTCGCCGTATTCGAGCGGGTGGTCCTCGGTGCGGACCGCGAGACGCTTGTCCGCGGGCGAGAGGCTGGGGCCGCGCGTGACCGCCCAGCTCTTCAGCACGCCGTCGAGCTCCAGGCGCAGGTCGTAGTGAAGGCGGCGCGCGGCGTGCTTG
>JBAPMW010000763.1:0-4276 GCA_049278815.1 Hyphomicrobiaceae bacterium | reverse complement strand
GCCCGTAACCCGCCATGCCATCATACCCGTTGATCCCTGAAATGGCGGGTTACGCGCTTCGCGCTAACCCGCCCTACGATCTATCCCCGGCCCTGCCACCGGCTGATGAACGCCCCCAGGATGTCCGAGTAGTCGTCGGTCCAGGCGCGCAGGCCGGTGTCCTTGAGCTCCGAGGCGCCTTTCAGCTCCCGGTAGGGCTTCAGCGCCTCCTCGCTCTTGGCAAACACCACCACGATTGAGCCCGTCTGCGCCGGATGGGCCAAGCGGCCGGCCTTCAGGTCCTCCATCACCATCCCGGTCGAGCCGGGCGGCAGCTCCTTCTGGATGGCAGCCAGCACCGAGTTCAGGTCCAGATAGCGGTTAGAGGTGTGGAGCACCACCACCCCCTCAGGCTTCAGCTTGCTCAGGAACAGCTCAACCGCCTCCTTGGTCAGCATGTGTACAGGGATAGCATCGGAGGAGAACGCATCGATGATGAAGAGGTCGAAGCTGCTGTCGGCCTCCTTGGCGATGGTCAGGCGGGCATCGCCGATGGCGATGTCGATATCGGGCTGGCACTTGGAGATGAACGTGAAGTTTTTCGGGTTCTTGGCGATCTTGATGACGGTGGGATCGATCTCGAAAAACCTGAAGGTCTCCCCCTCCTGCCTGTGGCAGGCGCTCGAGCCCGTCCCCAGGCCGACGATGCCGTAACGGCCCTTCTCGCCCTTGGCCGCGAGGATCTCGCGCCGCTTGGCGATGGTCTGGCCCATCGGGCTGCCCGGGTAGTAGTAGGTGGTGGGCACGGTGTCCTCGACGACCTTGCCTTTAAGATCGGCGATGCGCTGGGCGCCGTGCAGCGTGGTGCCGTTCACCAGGGTGCGGAAGATCCCTGTGCGCTCCCCGTTGAGCGTGAGCTGCATGCGATAGACGCCGAAGAAGCTGCGCTCGGCCTGCCCGCGCCTCACCTCGGAGGGCAGCCACACCAGGGCCAGGCAGATCGTGCCCGCCGCCACCAGCTGGCGCGGCGCGTTCTTGACGCACGCCAGCATGCCGAGGGTCAGCACCATGACGACGATCAAGGTCGGGCTGACCTGACGGAAGATCGGCAGGCGCGTGTTGCCAGCGATATACGGCACCGCGTAGATGACCGCGAGGCCGACGGCGGCGACCACCGCCAGGGGCAGCACCTCGTCCTTGAGGCGCTCTTTGGAGATGTTCAGTGCGCCGGGCCGGCACGCCATCGAGAGGGCGAGCAGCAGCGGATACTCATAGATCTCGTTGAAGATCTGCGGCGCCACCAATGCCGTGAACATGCCGCCCAGCGCGCCGCCGAGCGACATCCACAGGTAGAACTCGGTGAGATGTACCGGCGCCGGGCGCGCCTCGTAGAGAGTGCGGTGTGCCAGCAGGGCCGAGGTGATGAACACCGCCAGGCCCGTAGTGCTGACGATGAGCCAGCTGTTGGTGTACTGCGCGAGCGCAATGAACGCGACGACCAGGGCCACGAGGTGCAGGAACAGCAGGGTCTCGGGCGCGATCAGCGGCCGGTCGCGGAACACCAGCACGAAGGTGGAGAGATAGATCGCGAGCGGGAGCACCCACAGCAGCGGCGCCGAGGCCACGTCGGTGGTGATGTGCACCGTGTAGGCCGTCATGAGCGCCGAGGGCACGAATGCGAGACCGACCCAGCTCAGGCGGCTGGTGAGCGTGGGCGCGGGTGCCGGAGCGTCGCTGTCGGCAGTCGGCGCAGCGGCGGCCGCCGCCTCAGGCACGCCGCCCACCTGCGCCCCGCGCATCAGGAAGAACGAGCCGCCGATGGCCAGCACCAGGAGGCCGTAGGCGTAGGCCCACAGATGGGTGAGCTCGCTCAGGCCGAAGGCCGGCTCCAGCAGGAAGGGGTAGCCGAGGAGCGCGATCAGGCTGCCGAGGTTGCTCGCCGCGTACATGAAGTAGGGGTCGCGCGCGTTGGGATGGCCGGTGCGGGCGAACCAGGCCTGCAGCAGCGGTGCATTGGCCGATACGGCCACGAAAGGCAGGCCGATGGAGGCTGCGAACATGCCGAGCTGCCAGAGATAAGGATCACCCGCCGGCGGGTCGCCCAGCCAGGTGACCATGCCGATGGGCAGGCAGACGACCGCCGCCAGGCATACCGCGAGGTGAATGATGCCGGTGAGGTGCGGCGGCGCCTTGCTGATGAGGAGGTGAGCGTAGAGATAGCCGCCGAGCAGCGCGGCCTGGAAGAAGAACACCGACACCGACCACACCGACGGCGACCCGCCCAGCACCGGCAGCACCGTCTTGGCGAACATCGGCTGGATGGCGAACAGCAGGAGCGCCGAGAGGAAGGTTGTGGACGTGAACGTCCACATCATGGCCGGCGCATTCTTGGCGAGCTCCACCAGGAACGCCGGTACCGCGCCGCCATTGCCCTTGGCGGCGCGCTTGCCGATGCTGTTGTCGGTCATACCCCTCCCCTTTCGGCTTCCCTGCGAATGCGGCGCTGCGGCAGGCGACAACGTCGGGCGTGCTCCGCGCGCGCCCATAAGTGTCGGCTCTTTGGATATTTGTCACATGCTGAATGCTTAAGTTTTCGTAACGCGGGCGATTTCGCACCACCGTGTGCACCGCCGCGACACCCGCCCAAAGTCGGGGACTTTTAGAGCTGTGGCCGCCCAAGGCGGTAGATGAGGTCTCTTACGCGGTCCCAGAGGCTTGATGTTACGAGCTTATTATGTATGAAAGTGCGGTTTCATTTGACAAAGTGTTGCGCTACATGCCGGCGTGCAGGTGCCTCCTGTCGGAGACCGGCGAGCATGTGGGTGCCTCACGACAGCTCAGCCACAGCGTTCTCGCCGTCCGGGAGGCCATTCGTGAGCGTGGAGGGCAGCCCGACGAAGGAGCGCCCCAGCAGAGCGCGGTCGCTGTTCCCCATATGGCAGGAGGCGGGTCTCGCCGAAGGGCGCTATTCCAGTTGTCATGAATCGGACGGATGGAGAGGGCTTTGGCCGTCGGGCGCCGGATCTGAATCTGTCTGCATCTCCTCGCTGGGCAGCTGAGAATTGGCGAGGCGTCTCAAGGGCTCTGTTACGAGGCGTACTTGTGAGCTTGGAAGAGAGCGCGCTTGCTCGTCATGCACGGTGTAAAGCTGCGGCGCCGCGCGATTGATGTGGAGCTGGAAGATGTCCGGCCGATTGTAGTGGCCCGCAAAGTCATGGCGCAGCTTCATCGCAACGCACGTCTCAAGATCGCAATCGGCGTAGAGAATGCCTTCCTCGGCACCCAGCGGCCCCGCGATGACCCGGAGGTTGGGTGCGACGATCACGCTGCCACCGCAGTATTTCGGATCTCGAACGATCTTCTCCTGATCCGGGGAGAGCTCAAGCTTGCGGATCATGTCGTCGTCGACAACGCCGCACGCCGACACCACGTAGGCCTTGCTGACTTGGGCGAACGCCTGGCTGTCCACGGCGACCCGGATTCGCATCGGATCGCCGCTCGTCGGGAAATAGCTGGGCCAGCTCATGACGTGGACGCGGGTTCCTTCCGCAGTCAGCGCGAAGACTGCCAGCGGATTGGAATTTTCGCCGCAGATGAGGCCGCTCACGGGTCCAAAGCCGGTCTGGAATGCGCCAAAGGTATCGCCAAAGCCGCCGGTATGCACGAGCTTCTCGCCCACTGTCGGCATGATCTTCTGGTGCTTGCCAATGAGCGAGCCATCCGGACCCAGATACACCTGGGTGTTGAACATGGTGCCGGTCGTGTTGGGAACCTTCTCGCACACGCCCACCACGACATAGGCCTTGGCATCCCGCGCCGCGGCTGACAACGCCACGATCTCGGGGCCGGGTATCGTGACCGCGTTCTTGAAGAGCTCAACGGCGAGTCGATTGGAGAGCGCTCCCGTAGCGGAATGATTATGGTACCAGACCGGATGCGCGGGGATGAAGCCTTCGGGAAAACCGATGAGCTGCGCGCCATTGCGGCCCGCCTCGCGGATCAGGCGGCACGCCTTCTCCGTCGATCCTTCCCGATCGAGGAAAACGGAAGCCGCCTGCACCGCTGCGACTTTGATCCTGGGATAGCTGTCGCCCATGGCCTGTCGAGCTCCGGGAGGGCGCCTGCGCGCACATCGCGCAGACTTGCGAGCGTAGTGCGACATACCAATGGTTCCAGAGCTCGTCCACTCCCGCCGGCTTCGGTCGACACGATAGCCGAGAGAAGGTGCAGCGGAAGGTGTCAGACCCTCTGGGTCTGGCACCAGAGTGCCGATCCACGGGGTGCCATGGTGTCAGAC
>JBAPMW010000762.1:0-4748 GCA_049278815.1 Hyphomicrobiaceae bacterium | reverse complement strand
GCGGAAGATCTCGTCGACCTCGGCCCGGGTGCGGCCCTTCTTCTCCGCCTTGGCAATATAGGACGGATAGACGCTCGCGACGGGCATGGCATAGACGCGGCGCCAGTTGGCGGCGGCCTTGGCTGTTGTTTGGGCTGTTGCTTGCTTCATGGCGGCTAGTCCTCTGGCGGCCCCGTGACGACGGGCATGACGTCGATGCCGTCGCCGGGGAAGACGGTGATATGCGGGTGATCCTGGAAGAGCGCGACGGCGGCGGCGATGTCGGCGGCTTCGACGATCAGAAAGCCGGCGATCTGGTTGTGCACATCGGCGATGCCGGATTTGGTGACCCGCGTGGTCTTGCCCACCATGACGTCGGTCGTGACGATGGCAGCGGCGTTGCGCTTGCCCCACTCCTCCCACGCCTTCAGCCCGACCCTGTCGATCGCCTCCTGCTCGGATTTGGGCTGCGCGCGGAAGGCGGCGAGGTCTTCCGGCTTCATGGTGTAGACGGCGACGAAGCGGGGCATGGGCGTGCTCCGGACTTTGCTGGGATGCGCATCATAGGGGCCGGCACCAGCGGCGCGAGGCATTCTAAGATCAGGCACCAAGGACAATCGTCATATCGTGCGGGTACCTGCTATCTGGGGAGCTCCGGACAAGCTCCCAGCAACGCTCGCATCTCACGGCTCGAAGGGCATGTCGGGCGCCGCGGGACGTTTGCGCCGTTTCGGGCCAGTCCACATGACGCCCGGATACCCTTGCAAGGGACGCAGCTTTTCGTAGCGATAGGCCCATTCCGGCGAGTCCTCGATGGCGACGTGATAGAGCGGTTCGCGACCGGTGCGGCCGTCGAACAAGGCGCGCGGTATGTTCACCATCTTCGATGACCGCCCCCGCGTATACGCAACGGGAGTGCCGCAGCGGGAGCAGAATGCGCGTGTGTCCCCGGTCGCCTCGTCTTTGAAGCGGGTAAGCTGGCTCTCGCCCTTGGCCACGCGGAAACGGCTGCGCCAACAGCCGACATACGTCGCATAGGCGGCGCCATGCGCGCGCCGGCTGGCCCGCGAATGGTCGTGCCACGCCCAGAACGCTGGAATGCTGATCTCGACCTGCACCTTGCCGCACAAGCACCGCCCTGTGGCGATGCCGGCTGGCGCCTTGCCGAACACCTTCACCGTAACCCGGCTCATGTCACACCTGCGGGAGGACTATAGCGCGCCTCAGGACGACGTGCTTAGCGCCACGGCGGCGCGAACGGCCCAGCTATACAGAAGCCGACCTCGACCGATCCGGGATCGGCAACCCGCAACCCGTTGCCGACCACGTCCGCTATGTGGGCGACCGCGTCGTCGCGATACCCGCCCGGTCAGCCTTCGCGCTTTGCCGCGAATTGGATAGCATCACGCGCTCTGACTCAACGTCGGATCCCGATCACTTCTTCCGCCGGACGGGCGCGCGACGCGATTGACCACAGCTGGCGTTGTATCCACGCCGGCAATGTTTCACCACCGGATTGCGTGCCCAGCTGCCACAGGTGCAGCGGGAAGCGCTCCTGCTCCCGAGGGCCGATGACGAAGCCGGCGCTTTCGATGAGCCGCAGCGGGAGTGCGGTTGAGATGGCATCCGCCTGCAATACGGCCCCACACGCCGTTCAATCGCTCCTGCCAGCGGCCACGCCACGGTTCGGCGGACCGTTCATGCTCGATGAACAGCAGGCGGCCGCCCGGCTTGAGGATGCGGCGGATCTCGCGAAGCGCGCCCGCAGGGTCAGGGATTGTGCACAGCGCGTAGGTCACAACGGCTGTGTCCGCACTTCCATTGGCAAGCGGCAAGTTCTCCGCGCGCCCCTCGATAAGTTCGATTGGCCTGCGGAAATCGACCAATCGCTTGCGGGCGATGCCGAGCATTGCCGGATCGGGATCGATTCCGATCAGACGACCAACCTTGGTTGGGTCGTAGTACGGGAGATTGAGGCCCGATCCAAAGCCGATCTCGGCGACGACACCGCACACCTTGGGTATGATCCTTTCACGCATGCGCGCGAAGGTCCGCATCGAGCACCCGCCGTGGATGAAGTACGGCGCGATGCGGCTTTGATAGAACGTTGCATATCCTGAGCTCATGGCGCGGGCTTTCTGCTCTCATACGGTTGGCAGGCGGACGCGAGTCACGCGGCCGAGCGACGTTGGGCATCTATGGAGCCCACATGGCGTTGGATGGCCGCGGCGATGTCTGCCGGATGCGACAGCGGACTCATGTGACCGGCATCGGCAATCTCGTGATGGCGTGCATCGGGCAGAGCTTTGCGGAGGAGCTCGACCACCCGCCGCGCCGGCGCGCGGGTGCGCCCGCCGCAGATGAGCAGCGTCGGAGCCTCGATCTCCGCGATCGCATCGAGATCATCCTCAGCCGCAAACATGAGGTGCCATTCGGCCGCGACCTTGGTCGCTGTCCGGATGGCACCGTCGCGGGCCGCATCGGGCATCTGCGGCCAGGCCTTCGACCCCATCCAGTAAGTGACGAAGGCCTCGGCGGCGGCCGCATCGCGACCTTCACCAATGAGCGCCAGGTGGCGCGCGGCCAGCGCTGCGACCTCGCGCCAGCCGTCGGGTTCATCCGCACGCCGCAGAAGCTGGAAGGCGACAGGCTCGATCAGAGTGAGGCTGACAACCCGCCGCGGGAAGCGTCTCGCGGCCCTGAGGGAGACCGTGCCGCCGTAGGAGTGCCCGACCAGATGAACCGGTCGGTCAGCAACATCCAACAGAGCCTCAATGACCCCGAGCTCTTCATCCGGTGCGAGCGCCGCATCCCGAGGCCAGGGCGCGCTGCGCCCATAGCCCAGCAGGTCCGGGGCGAGGACACGATAGCGCTGGGGGAGCTGGCTCATAACGGGCGTCCAGGCGCCGCTCGATCCCGCGCTGCAGTGCAAGAGCACGATAGGCTCTCCGGCTCCTGACTCGCGGTAGAAGCGGTCGCCCTCTTTTGTCTCCAGGCGGTGGTATGTCATTGCTGGGCTCCGATGGTCGGCTGGCGCAGGACATGCGCGATTGAAGCCCGGTCTAGGATGCTCTCGTCCCCGGTCCGTCCCCTGCGCGCAAGCGCAGGATCAATGGTTCGTGATGGCTTATCTGGAGGTTCAGCTTCTCGGTTTCCCCTCGCTGCGCCTCGACGGGCGTGGCATCGACGTCGCCTTGCGCAAGGGCCTGGGGCTCATCGCGTACCTGGCTGATGCGCGCGCCCCGGTTGGTCGCGACCACATGGCGGGCCTGCTTTGGCCCGAGGCCGACGCGGCTGCGGCGCGCGGCAGGCTGCGGCGCACGTTGCACAAGATCGGTGTCGCGTTCGCCGCTGACGTGATCGCGGCGGACCGCACCGCGCTTGCTCTCGCGCCATTGGTCGAGGCTCGCGTCGATGTGCACGCCTTCGAGGCGGCGTGCGCTACCGGCGAGCTGAACGAGGCCGTGCAGCTATATGCCGGAGACTTCTTGCAGGGCCTGTCGATCGATGGTTGCGCGGCCTTCGAGGAATGGGCGTTCTTCCGGCGCGAGGGCCTGCGTAGCCACCTCGTTCACGTGCTGGAGCGGCTGATCGAGCGCGAGCTGGTGGCAGGCAACGCCCGCGCGGCAACCGCGGCTGCCACGCGCCTGGTTGGCCTCGATCCGCTGAGCGAGAACGCGCAGCGGCACTTGATCAACGCCCAACTGAGGGCCGGTGACCGCGCTGCGGCCGAGCGCCAATACGAGGCCTGTGCGCGACTGCTGAAGGCCGAGCTCGGCGTTGAACCCGATGCGCAGACGCGCGCGCTGCTAACGCCGCCTCACGGCGCAGAGCCTTCATCCGCCACGCGTACGCGTTATGTCGAGCGTTCAGGACTGCACATCGCCTATCAGGTCGTGGGAGCGGGAGCGCCGGACATTGTCCTGGTGCCGGGCTTCGTGTCGCACGTCGAGCGGATTTGGGAGGAGCCTCGCTGCCGTGCCGTCCTTGCAGCGCTCTCCCAGATGGGTCGTCTCATCCTGTTCGATCGGCGCGGCGTCGGCCTGTCGGATCGAGTGGGCGCGCCGCCGACGGTGGAGGCAACGGCCGAGGACCTCACGACCGTCATGGATGCAGTCGGGTCTCGGCGGGTGCTGCTGATCGGGGCCTCGGAGGGTGGTCCGGGCTGCATCCACTTCGCCGCCAAGCATCCGCAGCGGCTGGCTGGCCTCGTCCTTTACGGCTCGCTGGCCAAGGGGAGCTGGACCCGCGACTACCCGTTCGTCCTGACTCACGAGCAGTACGACCTGTGGATGCGACGGCTGATCCGCGATTGGGGCGGGCCGGCGGAGATCGCAACCTTTGCGCCGAGCCTGGTCGGCGATGCTCAGGCGGAACGCTGGTGGGCCGGCCTGCTGCGCGCCGCCTCGAGCCCCGGTGCGATCAAGGCCGTGCTGGAGTCGTTGCGCGACACCGACGTGCGACCGCTGCTACCGCGCATTACCGCGCCGACGCTCGTCCTGCATCGCGGCGGCGACCGGCCGGTGCGCGTCGAGGCCGGCCGGCATCTGGCTGGCGCCATACCGGGAGCCCGCTTGATCGAAATTGATGGCGACGATCACTGGCTGTGGGCCGGCGATCATCGCTGGGTTGTCGAAGAGATACGCACCTTCATGCGCGGCATCGACGGCCGATGACTGACGGGTTGCGTGCTCCCTCCAACGGCAGCTCATGGCACGTCGCGAGAGGGCCCTGACGGATGCCGTCGGATCACTCAGACGGTCTCCAGG
>JBAPMW010000761.1:0-7428 GCA_049278815.1 Hyphomicrobiaceae bacterium | reverse complement strand
CGGGCAAGCCGGGACGGCTTCCGTCCCGGGCTCTCTGCGAGCTCTCGCGCAACTGACGTAAGCCCAGGCCGCAAGCCGGCCGTATTCCTGGGGGACGCATGATCAAGCCTTGGATCTTCGAGTTCCTGTACGCACCGGGCGGCCCGGGAGAGGAGGTTGCGCCGCAGACGGCCACGGCGGTGTTCAATGCGGGTGTCGCCCTGTGGCAGCGCATGGACAGTCTCGGGTTCGAAGGCATCTTCTTCAGCGAGCACCATTTCGGCCTCTCCTACAGCCCGTCGCCCAACCTGCTGATTGCCGCCATCGCCCGCTCCACCCGGCGGCTGCGGCTCGGGACCATGGGCGTGGTGCTGCCGCTCTACCAGCCGTGGCGCGTCCTGGAGGAGATCGGCATGCTGGACCACCTGACGGACGGGCGGCTGGAGATCGGCTGTGCCAGCGGGGTGCCGCAGGAGCTGATCCAGACCGGCATCGGGCTTGAGGAGAACCGGGAGCGCTTCAACGAGACCCTGGAGATTCTCGACGCCTGGCTCGCCCAGCCGGTGATCTCCCACCGCGGCAGGCATTGGAATTTCGCCAACCTGCGCATCGTCCCGCGGCCGCTGCAGCAGCCCGCGCCGCCCAAGTGGACGACCGTGGTGAGCCCAGCCTCGGCGATCAAGTCTGCCGCGCGCCGGTCCAAGATCTGCAGCGCCTTCGAGTCCGTCGCGCGCATCAGGGAGATCTTCGATGCCTACCGCGCCGAGGCCGACCGGACGGGTTTTGCCTGCGGCGCGGATCACCTCGCCATCCGCCGCAACATCTCTGTGGCCGCGAGCGAGGACGAGGCGCGAGAGACAGCGCACGACGCCAAGGAGCTGACGCGCAAGGTGATCGCCGGCGACCCCAGGGTTAAGCCCGCGTCGTCCTCCCTGCTCGACGCCAAGACCGGCTTCGCGGTGCACGACGACGAGTTCATTGCCGGCACGCCGGCGCAGGTGGCCGAGCAGATCATCGCGCAATGCCGCGCCTGCGGCGCCGGCCATGTTCTCGCGATCCTCGGCCGCGCCGTCGATGCGCAGCGCATCCGGGCGGTGGAGCTGTTCGGTGAGCAGGTCATCCCCATCCTGCGCCGGGCCGAGATCGCGTGAGGTAAGGCAATGGCTGTTGCGTTCATCCTGCAATACATGGCCCGGGGCACGACATGGGTGGAGGACCACCTGCGCGTGCTGCCGGTACGCTGGATGGGGTTCGGGCTGCTGCTGGCATCATCACCTCCACCCCCGGAACGCTGTGGGTCAGCTTCGACGAGGCAAGCGGCATGCTGACCATTCACGTCCTCGACCTGATCGATGAAAGCGAGTGGATTCGCACGATCAAGGGTCGCTACGAGAGCTTGTTGCTGGAGATCTACGCATGAGCCCCGTCCTGGTCTGGTCGATCGTCGCGGCGCAAATATTGCTGGGCTTGGCCATGGGATGTGCAACACTGCGCATGATACGAGGGCCAAGGGCGCAGGACCGGGTGGTCGGATTCGACAGTCTGTACGTGACTGCCATGCTGTTGCTCGTGACGTTCGGCATACGATCAAGCAGCACGCTCTATTTCGAAGCGGCTTTGATCGTTGCGCTGCTCGGCTTCGTCGGGTCGGTGGCGCTGGCCAAGTTTCTGCTGCGCGGCGAGGTGATCGAATGACTGCGGCAGCAGGCGTGTCGACATTGGCGACGATGCTGACTTCGGTATTGCTGGTCGCCGGCGCCACGATCACCTTGATCGGTGCGATCGGGCTTCTGCGGCTGGGGACGTTCTACGAGCGCGTGCATGCGCCGACCCTCGGCACGACGCTCGGTACAGTGTGCATCGTCCTGGCATCCATGACCTACTTCTCGGTGCTGGAAACCCGCGCTGTCGTGCACGAGCTCTTGATCGTCATGTTCATCTTTCTGACGACGCCCGTGACGTTGATAATTCTGGTCCGTGCCGCCCAGTTGCGCGATCAATGCGAACGCAGAGAGAACGTGCAAAGGCAGCCAGGCACCGGCAGTCCTCGTTAGCGAGGCGCCGCCCGTGAGCGGCTGACACCTGTCAAATCTCCGGCCAGCGCTTCTCAAACTCCCACACGCGCTCGAAGCCGGCGAGGCGGCAGAACGGCTCGAAGCCGTAGAGCTCGCCGCTCATCGCGTCGCTCGACCCCGTCTCCTTGAGCGCGCCATAGGCCCGCTCCAGCGCCTTTGCCGCCGCCAGCAGCCCCGTCACCGGGAAGATGGCGATCCTGTAGCCCAGTGCCTCCAGCCGGGCCTTCCCCAGCACGGGCGTGCGCCCGCCCTCCACCATGTTGGCGATGAGCGGCACGTCAAGATGGCGGCCGATGCGGGCCATCTCCTCCTCGCTCTCTGGGCTCTCGATGAACAGGATGTCGGCGCCCGCCCTGGCATAGGCCTCGCCGCGCCGCAGGGCCTCGTCGAGGCCAAGGCTGGTGCGTGCGTCGGTGCGGGCGACGATCAGGAAATCGGCCGAGGCACGCGTGGCGGCGGCCACCTCGATCTTGCGCACCATCTCCTCGATCGAGATTACGCGCCGGCCCAGGGTGTGGCCACAGCGTTTGGGGAACACCTGGTCCTCGATCTGCACCGCCGCCGCGCCGGCGGCCTCATAGCCCCTGACCGTGCGCTCCAGGTTGAGGAGCCCGCCGAAGCCGGTGTCGGCGTCGCAGATGACGGGCGTGGCGGTGCCCTGGCAGATCTGGGCCACGCGGGCCACCATCTCGGTGTAGGTGGCGAGCCCCGCATCGGGCAGGCCCAGGGAGGCCGACACACCGAAGCCCGTCATGTAGAGCGCCTCGAAGCCCAGGCCGTCGGCGATCCCGGCGGAGATCATGTCGTAGACGCCGGGCGCGGTGACCAGACCTTTGCCGGCCAACGCGGCCCTGAGCTTCGCTCCCGCATGCATGGCGCGCCGTCTCCCAGAATTTACCTAGTGTCGAGGGGTAGATCCGGCGCGGTCCGGCGTCCAGCCCTGCTGGCCCTGGCGCCGCCCTTTTGCTGGCGCCCTAAGATCGGCATTTGAAATGAGACGCAAATTGGGTGATGGTGTGCCCCCGGCCGTTGGCCGTCGGGGCCGATCGGCAGAAACGAACTATGCAACAACCTCTAGGGAGGACCCGACATGAAGACTTGGCACTGGAAGCTTGCCATTCCTGTGCTGGCAGGGCTATTGGCCTTGCCGGCCGCGATCCCCTCTGCCGACGCGCAGACCCCGAAGAAGGGCGGGATACTCAAGTTCGTCGTGCCTGCCGAGCCTCCGAGCTTCGACGGGCACCGAGAGACGACGTTCGCGCTCATCCATCCGATAGCGCCGTTCTACAGCACCCTCATCCGGGTCGAACCGGAGAACCCGAACTCCGGCAAGTACGTCTGCGATTTGTGCACCGAGATGCCGGAGCCGGCCGACGGCGGCACAAGCTACGCGTTCAAGATCCGCAAGGACGCGAAATTCACCGACGGGACGCCGGTGACCGCCGCGGACGTGCATGCGACCTTCCAGCGAATCATCTTCCCGCCTCAAGGCGTTTCAAGCGCCCGGCACGCGCAGTTCACCATGGTCGACAGCGTCACCAACCCGGACGCCGACACGGTGGTGTTCAAGCTCAAGCATCCGTCCGGCGCGTTCATCCCCGCGCTCGCCACGCCCTATAACTTCGTCTACTCGAAGGCCAAGCTGGACGCGGACCAGCACTGGTACGAGAATAATGTGCTGGGCTCCGGCCCCTTCATCTTCGAGGAGCGCCAGGCCGGCGCCTTCATCAAGGGCAAGCGCAACCCCAACTACTATCACAAGGGCAAGCCCTACCTCGACGGCTTTGAGGCGATCTTCGCCAAGACGCAGACGCTGCGCGTGCAGGCGATCCGCGGCGACCAGGCCGCGATCGAGTTCCGCGGCTTCCCGCCCAAGAGCCGCGACGATCTCGTCAAGGCGCTCGGCAAGGACATTACGGTGCAGGAGAGCGACTGGAACTGCGTGCTGCTGACCACCCCGAACCAGGAGGAGAAGCCGTTCGACGACGCACGCGTGCGCAAGGCGCTGGCGCTGGCGGTCGACCGCTGGAGCGGCTCCAAGGACCTCTCCAAGATCGCCATCGTCAAGTCCGTGGGCGGGATCGTCTTCCCCGGCCATCCTCTGGCAGCCAAGAAGGCGGAGCTGGAGCAGATCATCGGCTACTGGCCTGACATCAACAAATCGCGTGCGGAAGCCAAGAAGCTCCTGAAGGAGGCCGGGCAGGAGAACCTCAAGTTCACGCTGCTCAACCGGGGCGTCGACCAACCCTACACCATCGTCGGCACGTGGCTGATCGACCAGTGGAAGCAGGTCGGCGTCACAGTCGACCAGAAGGTCGAGTCGACGGGCCCGTTCTACGCGTCTCTGCGCGCAGGCAAGTTTCAGGTGGCGCTGGAGTTCAACTGCCAGTCGGTCGTCAACCCGCTGGTCGACGTCTCCCAGTTCCGGCCCGATTCCGGCGCCCAGTATGGCAGGTTAAAGGACGACGAGCTGATCAAGCTGCACGACGCCATGAACAAGACGGGCGACGTGGCCGAGCAGAGGAAGATCATGCGGGCGTACGAGAAGCGCGTGCTGAACGATCTCGCCTCCAGCGCCATTACGCTGTGGTGGTACCGCATCATCCCGCACCGGTCCTACGTGAAGGGATGGACGGTCACGCCCAGCCACTACCTGAACCAGGACCTGTCGCAGGTCTGGCTGGATAAGTAGTAGACAAGTAGGTTGGGTTAGGCCGAAGGCCGTAACCCAACGCGGGCATCCGTGCCGTGTTGGGTTACGGGCTGACGCGCTGGCCAACCTACGACTGACATCATCCAGCCCCCGGTCGGCCCGCTCCCGCAGCGCGCCGACCGGGGTGCTCGCAATGTGAAGCCATGCTCACCTATATCGTCAAGCGCGTACTGCTGATGATCCCGACGCTGATCGGGGCGGCGGTGCTCGTCTTCATCCTGATGCGCGCCATCCCCGGCGACGTGTGCGTTCTGCGGCAGGCCACGGGCGGCGGCACCATCGATCCGCAGGTGCTGGCCAACTGTCGCGCCGAGATCGGCACCGACCAGCCGATGCTGATGCAGTTCTTCGCCTTCCTCAAGGGCCTCGCCACCTTCGACCTCGGCAAGTCGATGTGGACGGGCCGGCCGATCGTCGAGGAGGTGGGCCTGCGCTTCGAGCTGTCGCTGCAGGTGGCCATCATGGCGACGCTGACGGCGATCCTGATCTCGATCCCGCTCGGCACCATCTCGGCCGTCAAGCAGAACACCTGGATCGACTACTTCGTCCGCGCCTTCTCCATCGCCGGCGTCGCCATGCCGTCGTTCTGGCTCGGCATCCTGATCATCCTTGGCATCCTGATCGCCTCAAACGCGTGGTTCGGCACGCCCTGGATGCCGCCCATCACCTACGTGCCGATCTGGGTCGATCCGTTCCACAACCTGAGCATGCTGATCTGGCCGGCGCTGGCGACCGGCTACCGCTATTCCGCGGTGGCGACGCGCATGACGCGGTCCGCCATGCTCGAGGTGCTGCGTGAGGACTACGTGCGCACGGCGCGTGCCAAGGGGCTGTTCCAGAAGCTGATCGTGCGCCGCCACGCGCTGCGCAACGCGCTGCTGCCGGTGATCACCATCATCGGCATCGAGTTCGCCTTCCTGATGGGCGGTCTGGTCGTGACCGAGCAGGTCTTCAACCTGAACGGGCTCGGCAAGCTGTTCGTGGAGTCGGTCGAGAACCAGGACTACAACATGACTCAGGCGCTGGTGATGCTGGTGGTGGGCATCTTCGCCCTGAGCAACTTGGTTGTCGACATCATCTACGCCTGGCTCGACCCGCGCATCCGCTACAGCCGCTGACAGGGCGTTCCCATGGCCATCCTGACCGAGCCCGCCGCCTCCGCCGCCGATCTCCCGCCCAGGCTCTCGCGGCTCGGAGTGGTCTGGCAGTTCTGCCGGCAGAACCCGCTCGGCGCCGCCGGCGGCGTCGTGGTGATCGCGATGATCGCCATGGCGGCGCTGGCCGACGTGGTGACGTTCTACGATCCCACCCGCAACAACTTCGGCGCCATGCTGACCGCGCCCGGCGCCGACTACTGGCTCGGCACCGACCAGTTCGGGCGCGACGTCTACGCCCGCATCATCTACGGCGCGCGCACGGCGCTGCTGGTCGGCTTCGTCTCGGCCGTTGTCGGCGCCACCGTCGGGCTCGTCCTGGGCGTGGCCAGCGCCTATTTCGGCGGCTGGTTCGACCTCCTGTTCCAGCGCGTCATGGACGTGGTGATGGCATTCCCGCTGGTGATCCTGGCGCTGGCCGTGGTCTCCATCTTCGGCACCGGCACGATGAACGTGATCATCGCCATCACCATCCCCTTCATCCCGCGCTGCGCCCGTGTGGTGCGGTCGAGCGCGCTCGCCGTGCGCGAGATGCCCTACATCGACGCCGCCCGCGCCTGCGGCTTCAGCAACAGCCGCATCGTGCTGCGCCACATGATTCCCAACGTGATGGCCCCCTACCTCATCATGATCACCGCCTTCGTCGGCCAGGCCATCCTGATCGAGGCGTCGCTGTCGTTCCTGGGTCTCGGCGTGCAGGAGCCGGTGCCCGCCTGGGGCCTGATGCTCCGAGGCGGCGCCCAGGAGTACGCCGAGAGCGCCGCCTGGGTGGCCGTCTTCCCCGGCATCGCCATCTCGCTCGCCGTGTTCGGTTTCAACCTGTTCGGCGATTCGCTCAGGGACTGGCTCGATCCGAAGATGAAGCTGTGATGTGGGATGAGGTCGATCCCTGCGGGCTACGGCATTCACACATCTTCTCCGTGCGGAAAGAGCGCGCTGTTGCGCTTCTGACCGCGTGGCGCAGGCTGCTTGGATCGATCATGGGCCATGAAATTGCTAATGACGCATTTTGCATTTGACATTAGAGCATATCCGATTATTGTGCTGCATGTCGTACTGGAAGATCGTGCGTTGGCACCATGGGGAGGGCACTACACATAGGGGGATGCCGCCAGCCAGCGATGAGGAGGGCTGGGCTGCAACGCTTCTGGCCAAGTGCTGCGCCTCTGCGGATGCCCCCACGGTCGGCCTAGCGGTGCCGGCGCGGCTCTGACGGCCCGGCTAGCGGCGGTCCGGCGCAGCTCTGATGAATATGTCCTCTCGTGGAGGATCTGCGGAGGCGGAGTGGCCTGCGGGACGGGGGAACCGGCCAGCCCGGCCAGGGCCAGATGAATGACTGTCGCTCGTGCCTCCGGCTGCACGTCCCCGGAGGGGCCTACCTCAAAAATCGTCACACAACTCCGCCCGCCGGCCGTGGGCGGCGCGCTGAGCGCAACCCGAGGGATCTCAAGGAATCTTATCTGAGGGCGCGCCGCCACCGGCCTCGCGGACTTGCGGCCCAAGGCTC
>JBAPMW010000760.1:0-4628 GCA_049278815.1 Hyphomicrobiaceae bacterium | reverse complement strand
GACCCGCACGGTCTGACCCCTATTACCGACTACAGCGTCCGCTTGATGGTCTCGACGTTGAAGCACTCGATCACGTCGCCCTCGCGGATGTCCTGGTAGTTGGCGAAGGCCATGCCGCACTCCTGGCCGGCCGGCACCTCCTTCACCTCGTCCTTGAACCGCTTGAGCGTCGACAGCGTGCCCTCGTGGATCACCACGTTGTCGCGGATGAGCCGCACCTTGGCGCCGCGCTCCACCTTGCCGTCCGTGATGCGGCAGCCCGCGACCTTGCCGATCTTGGAGACGGTGAAAACCTGCAGGATGCGCGCGTTGCCGAGGAACACCTCGCGGATGGTGGGCGCCAGCAGGCCCGACATGGCCGCCTTCACGTCATCCACCAGGTCGTAGATGATGTTGTAGTAGCGGATCTCGACGCCGGTCTGGTCGGCCGCGGCCTTGGCCTGCACGTTGGCGCGCACGTTGAAGCCCATCACGACGGCTTTGGACGCACCGCCAAGCACGATATCGGACTCGGTGATGCCGCCCACGCCCGAGTGGACGATGCGAGCCTCCACCTCGTCGGTGCCGAGCTTGCGCAGCGCGCCGACGATGGCCTCGACGGAGCCCTGCACGTCGCCCTTGATGAGCAGCGGGAACTCCTGGCGTCAGCTCTCCTAGAGCTGCTGCATCATCTGCTCAAGGGTGCGCACGCTGCCCGCCGCACCTAGCGTCTGGCGGCGCTTGCGCATTCGGTAATCGGTGATCTCGCGGGCTCGGCCCTCGTTCTCCACCACCGCGAACGGGTCGCCCGCCTCAGGCGCGGAGTCGAAGCCCAGGATCTCGACCGGCACCGATGGCCCGGCCGAATTGACGGGCTCGCCGCGGTCGTCGATCAGGGCGCGCACGCGGCCCCAGGCCGTGCCGGCGACAATGATGTCGCCGATCTTGAGGGTGCCGCGCTGCACCAGCACGGTGCCCACCGGTCCGCGCCCGCGCTCCAGCTTGGCCTCGATGATGACGCCTTCCGCGGAGCGGTTCGGGTTGGCCCTGAAGTCGAGCAGCTCAGCCTGCAGCAGGATCTGCTCCAGCAGCCTGTCGATGCCGGTCCTCTTCAGGGCCGACACCTCGATTTCCAGCGTCTCGCCCGACATGCTCTCCACGATCACCTCGTGCTGGAGCAGATCGGTGCGCACGCGCTGCGGGTCGGCGCCGGGCTTGTCCATCTTGTTGATGGCGACGATCATCGGCACCCCGGCCGCCTTGGCGTGGTTGATCGCCTCCACCGTCTGCGGCATCACACCGTCGTCGGCGGCCACCACGAGCACCACGATGTCCGTCACCTTGGCGCCGCGGGCGCGCATGGCGGTGAAGGCCTCATGGCCCGGCGTGTCGATGAAGGTGATGAGCTGGCCGCTTGGCGCCGTCACCTGATAGGCGCCGATGTGCTGCGTGATGCCGCCGGCCTCACCCTCGGCCACGTTGGTCTGGCGGATCGCGTCGAGCAGCGAGGTCTTGCCGTGGTCGACGTGGCCCATGATGGTGACCACCGGGGCCCGCGGCAGCTGATCCTCGTCGGCGTCGGCCGTGCCGGTGAAGCCCTCCTCGACGTCGGACTCGGCCACGCGCTTGGGCGTGTGGCCGAACTCGCGCACGATCAGCTCGGCCGTGTCGGCATCGATGGCGTCGTTGATCTTGTGCATCGCGCCCTGACCCATCAGCAGCCGGATCACATCCACGGCGCGCTCGGTCATGCGGTTGGCGAGCTCCTGGATGGTGATCACCTCAGGGATAATCACCTCGCGCATGACCTTGTCCCTCGGTTGCTGGACTCCGGCCTGACGCCGCTTGTCGCGCTCCCGCCGACGCTGCAGCGAGGCAAGCGAGCGCTGTCGCTGGGCCTCGTCGAAGGCGTTGTTGATGGTGAGCTTGCCGCGCTCGCGCCCCTCGCCTGGACCGCGCACGGGGGCCTTGGCGACCTTGGCTCCGCCCTTGCCACCCTTCTTGACGCCGCCGCGCGCCTCCTCCTCGGGCTCGGCCTGCTCAGCTTCGAGCTTGCGCTTGGCGGCGGGATCGACGGCGCGGCGCGGCTCCGTCCTCGGCTTGTCGGCTGACGGAAGGACAACGATCGGGCCGCCGCGCGGCAGCTGCGGCTTAGCGGTTGCAGCCTGTGCGGGCTGGGTCGCCGGCTGCGCGCCCGACGCCTCGGCGGCGGGCGCATCGGCGGCGGCGCCGTTCTGTGCGACGGCGGCGGCCGAAGCAGCCTCCTCCTTCGCCTGAGGCGTGGCAGCCTCAACTGCAGCAGCCGCCTCGGCAGCGGCGTGCTCGGCCTCCTCGCGGGCCTGTTGCGCCTCGCGTTCGGCCTTCTCCTCGGCAGCGCGGGTCTCGGCCTCGGTGCGCTCCTTTGCCATCTCAAGGGCGCGGCGCCGCGCATCCAGCTCGCCGCTCGACAGGCCGCCCCTGCGATCGTGATCATCGCCGTGCCCCTCGTCGCCGGGTGCGGAGATGGTGCGCTTCTTCTTCTTCTCCACGACGACCGATTTGGATCGGCCATGGCTGAAGCTTTGCTTGACGTGGCCGGACTCCACGGTGCGCTTCAAGCTCAAGGGCTTGCGCGGCGCCACGCTGAGGGTCTTGTCGTTGGTGTCCTTAGTCTCGCTCATGCACGTCCTGCGTTACCGATCCGCTTCCCGCTGGGGGTCTCCCGAGCGATACCGGCGGAGGCGGCGAGCCTCCTCAAGTATCCTCTGAGCGGCGCCGCCCCCGGACGCCGCAGCATGTACCACATTCGACCTGCCGATGGCCAAATCCAATTGCTCGCCCGGCAATTCGGCCACAATCGCCTGGGCGGCCCGTTCTGGGCCGACCAAGGCCTCGAATTTGCGCGCCAGCTTGGCTGCGCCGTCGGCTGCGCCATCTGCCGCCTGAATGAGCACGGCCGCACGCCCCTGGCCGATCAGCTCCTCGACCTTCGCAAACCCCGCCACCAGCAGGCCCGCCTTGTTGGCGAGGCTGATGGCCTCCGCCAGGCGCCGGGCCATCAGGCGGTCGACCTGCTCAGTCAGATCGCCCGGCACCGTCACCGCCTGCTGCAGGCTGCGGGCGAACGCCTTGCGGCGCACCGCCTCTACAACGGCCTGCCGGTGCGCCTCGACCCAGACCCCCCGTCCCGGCAGCCGGCGCGCCAAGTCGGGCACGATGTTGCCCTCGGGACCGAGGACGAACCGGAGCAAGTCCTCCACCGGACGCTGGGTGCGGGCTACGGCGCAAAGGCGAACGGTGGCGGCGCGGTCGCGCCTGCCGCTGTCATCCCTGGTTGCCGTCTGCGCACCCGTCACGGTTTATCCTGCCCCGCTCCATGGCCTTAGGCCTTGACCGCGACAGGAGCGGCTTCCGCGTCGGAGGCGGCCTTGGCCGCCTCCGCAGCTGCGGCCTGCTCGGTGCGGGCCTTCTCAAGCTCCTCCTCGGTCACCCAGCCGGCGGCGACGCGCGCCGCCATGATCAGCTCCTCTGCCTCCTTACGGCCCACCTCGAAGCCGTCGAGGACGCCCTTGTGGCGGATCGACTCGGCGTCCCGGTCCTTCGGGCGCTCGGTCCAGCCCACGAGGTCGTCGGGGACTGCGCCGGCGAGATCCTCGACCGTCTTGATGTCATTCTCGCCGAACGCCACCAGCATGGCGGTATTGACGCCCGGCACCTTGGCGAGGTCGTCGGAGACGCCCAGCTCCCTGCGGCGGGCCTCGCGCTCGGCCTCCTGCTTCTCCAGGGACTCGCGCGCTCGGGTCTGGATCTCCTTGGCGGTGTCCTCGTCGAAGCCCTCGATGTGGGCGATCTCGCTTGGCTCCACGAACGCCACCTCCTGCACGGTCTCGAAGCCCTCGGTGGCGAGCAGCTGCGCAATCACCTCGTCGACGTCAAGCGCCTCCATGAACAGCTGCGAGCGCTCGGTGAACTCCTTCTGACGCCGCTCCGACTCCTCCTGCTCGGTGACGATGTCGATGTCCCAGCCCGTCAGCTGAGAGGCGAGGCGCACGTTCTGGCCGCGCCGGCCGATGGCGAGCGAGAGCTGGCTCTCGGGCACCACCACCTCGATGCGGTTGGACTCCTCGTCCAGCACCACCTTGGTCACCTCGGCCGGGGCCAGGGCGTTGACGATGAAGGTGGCCGCATCCGGGTTCCACTGGATGATGTCGACCTTCTCGCCCTGCAACTCGCCCACCACCGCCTGCACGCGCGCGCCGCGCATGCCGACGCAGGCACCGACGGGATCGATGGAGGAATCCTTGGAGATGACCGCGATCTTGGCCCTGGAGCCCGGATCGCGGGCCACCGACTTGATCTGCACGATCTGGTCGTAGATCTCCGGCACCTCCTGGCGGAACAGGAGCGACATGAACTCGGGCCGTGCGCGGGAGAGGAAGATCTGGGGCCCGCGCTGCACGCGATCCACGTTGTAGATGTAGGCGCGGATGCGGTCGCCGAGGCGCACGTTCTCGCGTGGGATCATCTCATCGCGCCGGATGATGCCTTCGGCGCGGCCGAGGTCCACGATGACGTTGCCGTACTCCACCCGCTTGACCGTGCCGTTGACGATCTCTCCCACCCGGTCCTTGTACTCATTGAAATGGCGCTCGCGCGCGGCCTCGCGCACC
>JBAPMW010000759.1:0-2073 GCA_049278815.1 Hyphomicrobiaceae bacterium | reverse complement strand
GATGCGCCCTGCACCGGCACCGGCATCGTCAGCCGCCACCCGGACATCCTGCGCCTCAAGCGCACCGGCGATGTGGCCCGCATGGCCGAGGTGCAGGCGGCCATGCTGCGCAACGCCGCAACCCTGGTGCGGCCGGGCGGGACGCTCGTCTACAGCACCTGCTCGCTGGAGCCCGAGGAGGGCCGGGCGCAGATCGACGCCCTGCTTGCGCGCGAGACCGCCTTCCGCCGCGCGCCGATCGAGGCAGGCGAGATCGGCGCCGATCCGTCGTGGCTCGCCGACGGCGACGTGCGCACGCTGCCATTCCATCTGGAGACGGACGGGATGGGCGGCCTCGACGGGTTCTACATCGCGCGGCTGCGGCGAACGTAGGGTGCAACAGGGCGACAGCCCGTATTGCACCGATTCGCGCTGATCGGGGGGATCCGGTGCAATGCGCTCGCTTCGCGCGCTTATTGCACCCTACGATTCCGGCTACCGGCCGTAATACAGCGTGACGGTATGCGTGGCCTCGGCGAAGAACAGCCAGCGCTCGACCAGCATGCCGGCGAGCTGGAGGAGCGCGGCGAGGATCGAGAGGACTGCCGCCAGCGGCGATCCCGCTGCCATCGCCGCCGCCAGCAGCAGGACCGGCAAGGCGAAGGCGGCAGCGTGCACGATGCGGCGCAGCCGGGCGGCATGCTTGCGGGCGAGCCGATAGCCCATCTCCTTGAGCACGAAATTCTCCTCGGTGTGCGGCCACTCGATGGAGCGCACGCGGCCACCCGCAAGGCCGGTGGCGGTGCCGGCGGTGGAGGCAGCGGCAAGCCGGTCGTTGTGGCGCCAGGTTGCGGCCTTCCACGCCCACCCGAGCAGCGTCGCCGCGATGGCGAGCGCCGGCACCCACGCGGAGGCCAGCCCGAAGCCTTCCAGCAGCGCGTTGAGCAGCAGTGCCCCCGTCATCGCCGCGTAGATCAGGTAGCCTGGGAGAGTGAACGGGCTGTGCCACTGGGCGATCGGCTTCAGCGACGCGTAGATCATGCCCGTCGTAGAGACCGTGACGATGGCGCCGACGGCAGCCAGCACGCCGGCGGCCGCGACCCAGCCGTCGGTGCGGCCAAGGAGCACCCAGCCGATGGCGAGGAGGCCGGCCGGGATGTAGGTGGCGAGCGCCGCAACCGCCTCGCGCGACAGCCACGAGGAGCGCCATTGCGACACGGCGCGCCAGGCCCGGCTGGGGCGGCCGAGGTGCGCGGTCGACGCCAGGAGCCCCGCCGAGATCAGGCCGAGCGCCAGCCCGAGGCCGATGAGGCCCAGCCAGAAACCCGGCGGCAACGCGCCGGATGCGGCGAGGAGGCCGAGCAGCGCCAGGAGGCCATAGCCGGCGCCGGTAGCGGTCGTGAAGAAGATGACGGAGTAGGCCGGATGCATCGGGGCCAACCTGGGGACTGGTGGGCCCTCAGCTAAGCAGGAGTTCCCGGCCAAACCAACACTCAAGCCGGCATGCCGCCCCGCCCGCCAAGCTCGTGGTCAACGGCACCCAGGCCCTTAACGACGTTGCCAGGTCCTCACACGAGCTTCACCGGAACGCTACCAATGGCCCGCGTTTAGTGTGGCCGGATCTGTGGCGGGCGCTGCAGATCCTCGTAACGACCCGAAAGGAAGCGCTATGAATTGGGATCGCATCGAAGGCAACTGGAAGCAATTCACCGGCAGGGTGAAAGAAAAGTGGGGCAAGCTCACCGATGACGAGATTGCCCAGGTCAATGGGAACCGGGAGCAGCTCGAAGGCAAGATTCAATCGCGTTATGGATATGCGAAGGACCAGGTGCGGAAGGATGTCGACGACTGGCTCAACCGCATGTGATTGCCGGTCAGGCGACAGCCTGCGTGTGTGATTTGGGTCTCACCGACCGCTCAAGATAGCCAGTCTTGGCTCAGCCTTGGCCTGTCCCCCTTGCACCCGACTTCCACCAGGCCGCATGATTCGCGGCCTGGACTTTGGGGGACGGGGATGCCTGACACTTTCGTGGCGCAATCGGTGGCGGAGACGTGCGCAAAGTACGATGAGCGCCGATTTGAAGTGACGTTCGT
>JBAPMW010000758.1:0-2493 GCA_049278815.1 Hyphomicrobiaceae bacterium | reverse complement strand
AGTCACGCCCCTTGATTGGCACGATCTCGTCGATCAGCTCGGCATCGACCGCATCTTCGGCCAGCTTGGGAATGAAATCTGGCGTCCACCCCTGCATGAGGTGTGGGCGAAAGAAAGGATGGCTTTCCGTCGGCGACCCGTCCGCACGCCGGCTCTGGCGGACTTGGCTTCCCAGGATTGGAGAGTTGTCCGGCTCGCAGACGACGATCTTTATGCCCGGCTGCTCCTTCTTCAGCACCCGCGCGACGCCCTTGAGGGTCCCGCCTGTCCCCATCCCGGTGACCCAATAGTCGAGCGGGATATCCTCGAATTGTTGGAGGATCTCGATCGCCGTGGTGCTTGAGTGAATGTCGGGATTCGCCTCGTTCTCAAACTGCCGGCACAGGAACCAGCCGTGGGCCTGCGCGAGCTCGACGGCCTTTGCCAGCATGCCGCTCCCTTTCTCGGAAGCGGGTGTGAGCACGACTTTGGCTCCCAAAAAGCGCATCAGCCTGCGCCGCTCAACGCTGAAGTTCTCCGCCATGGTCACGACCAGCGGATAGCCCTTCTGCGCGCATACCATTGCCAGTCCGATACCCGTGTTTCCGCTCGTTGCCTCAATCACGGTCTGCCCGCGAGAAAGCGCGCCGCTGCGTTCGGCTGCCTCGATGATGCCGAGCGCAAGGCGATCTTTCACTGATCCCATTGGATTGAAAGCCTCCACCTTGACGAACAGATTGACGTGCGGCGGGGCGAGCTTGTTGATCCGCACGACCGGTGTGCGGCCAATTGTGTCGAGGATGGTATCGAATCGCTTGGGCATGGCTCTGTTCTTCTTCAGGGGCGCTCAAATGCAGAAGCGGGGTTGATCGAGCTCGCGCCGAGCGAATGCGAACGGGTGACTCGATGCTGTCGGAACCAGATCAGTAGGGCGACGATCACGATGTTGGCGATGCCGGCGGCTGCTGCGATTCCATAGGAAAGCACGTAGCTTCCACTGGCATCGTAGAAGTAGCCGCCCTGGTAGCTACCGAGCCCCATACCTATCCACGCAAAGGTCGAGACGATTGCCATCGCAGTGCCTGAAATTCGCAACGGTGCTGCTTCTCGGGCGCAAATTAGCAGACAGGTCATCACGCCGGCAAAGCCGAATCCGAACAGGACGGACAACTGAAAGAGCGTCGCGACACTGCCCGTTTGCGTGAACCAGAAGACCACCGATGTCTGCGCCAGCGACGCGAAGAGGTAGGCGGGTAAACCGCCGGTACGGTCGGCGAGCCAACCAAAGAAGAGGCGTCCGAAAACGCCCGCGATCATCAGCGACAGCAAGAGCCCTGCGGCGGTTTGCGGACTGCATCCAAGATCGATCCCAAGCGGCACCAGATGCACAAGCGGGACAGCCATACAAATGCAGCAGAATACGCCGGCCAGCGCCAACCAAGGGATAGTGATCGCGTGCGGCACATCCCACAGGTTGCTGTCGGGTTGATTGAGCCCATCAGCAGGTTGACCGGTGACGGGCGGGGTTGCAGTAGACACAGAAGCGGAACGAGAATGATAAGATACCCCAGCCCGAGATAGAGCGCGGCATCTCGCCAGCCTACCTCGGTGATCATGAGGCGCGTGAGGTAGGGTACCACACCCTGACCAATCGCGCCGCCCGCAGTAACGATACCAATCGCCAGGCCCTTGCGCTCATTGAACCACAGTCCAGAGAGCGCAACCAAAGGAGTAAAGAGGCAGGCAAATCCAAGGGCGCCGATCAAGAAGTACAGCAGGTAGAGCAGCCACAGGTCGCTTTGCCATCTCAGCGCGATCAGACCGGCCGAGATCGCGATTGCGCCGAGAAAGCCGATGCTCTTGGCGCCGATCCTGTCCGAAAGGCTGCCCCAAACAAGGCCGCCAATGGCGGCACCGACCGTCAGCATCGAATAGGCCATGGAGATATCGGCACGAAGCCACCCGAATTCCTCTTCGAACGGTTTCATGAAGACGGACACGGTGATGTTTGCGCCAAACCCCAGTGCCAGGCAGACCGTTGCCACGGCGACGATCACCCAGCCATAGGGCTGCTCACCGAAACGGTCCTTCCCGACCGTGCTCATGTTCGCTCGTCCTTTTGCCAATAGGCAGACCGCGAAGTCATTCCGACCCGGCTGTGGGCCGGAATGAGTTCGAACGAGGGATGAAAGCTACGAAGACGTCAGGCCCTTGTGATGACGACCTCGGCGTAGTCGGCGGGGACGCGCATAGTGCCATCGGTTGCCGTGTTGAAACGCCCGATGAGCGCGACGAGATCGGCTGCCAGCGCGGCCTGTCCGGCAGCATCGAGCGCCAGAAACGCCTTGTGCACCGGGCCGTAGTAGGTTCTAAAGAATTTCACGAAATGCTCGGGCGAGGGATACCGAAAAACGAAAGTGCGGTCGTTGATTGTCAACGTTCGGGCCTTGCTCGCAAACACGTCCTGGATCCATGGCTTGCTGCCCCACAGGGCGGGCGAGTTCAGGCCTGCCG
>JBAPMW010000757.1:0-1863 GCA_049278815.1 Hyphomicrobiaceae bacterium | reverse complement strand
GCGCCAAACGGTCCCGCGGCGCTTCCTCCAGGATCGTGACAGCAGCCATCTGTGCTCCCCCAGGGAGTCACTGCGCCAGGGAATCACGTGCCGCACGTCAACTCAAACCAAACCCATACGGCCCCGTTAACCTGAGTTCCGAGCCGCCATCGAATGGCTGCCGACGGTTGCTCCTGGAACGCGACGCGGCTACAAGAGCGCCCATGTCGCACCTGTCGCCATCGAAGGCCCTGCTGAGACGAATTATGGACCCGGTCGCCTAAGGGCGCCGGGGCCACCCCGCATTCTCACGTTTCTCTCAGCTTTTGCAGACGGCACCCCCATGAGCTCGACCAAATCTGCCGCATCCACTGCGCGCGACTGGAGCGCGACCCTGTTTCTGCCCAAGACCGCCTTCCTCATGAAGGCCGGCCTCCCCGAGCTGGAGCCCAGGCTGCTCAAGCGCTGGGCCGGCCTCGGCATGTACCGGCGCCTGCGCGAGGCATCCAAGGGACGGCCCAAGTTCATCCTCCACGACGGCCCGCCCTACGCCAACGGCAACATCCACATCGGCACCGCGCTCAACAAGATCCTGAAGGACATGGTGACGCGCAGCCAGCAGATGCTGGGCCTCGATTCCAACTACGTGCCGGGGTGGGACTGCCACGGCCTGCCCATCGAGTGGCAGATCGAGCAGGACTACCGCGCCAAGGGCAAGCGCAAGGAGGACGTGCCGGTCCTCGACCTGATCGCCGAGAGCCACGCCTTTGCGCAGAAGTGGGTGGACATCCAGCGCGAGGAGTTCAAGCGCCTGGGCGTCGAGGGCGACTGGGACCACCCCTACATGACAATGGCGCCGGCTGCCGAGGCCATCATCGCCCGCGAGCTGATGAAGTTCGTGGAGAACGGCCTGCTCTACCGCGGCTCCAAGCCGGTGATGTGGAGCGTGGTGGAGAAGACGGCGCTGGCCGAGGCCGAGATCGAGTACCACGACTATACGAGCGACACCGTGTGGGTGAGGTTTCCCGTGACCTCGCCCGCCGAGGCTGGTCTGCCCGAAGGGGCGGCGGTGGCGATCTGGACCACCACGCCCTGGACGCTGCCCGGCAACCGCGCCATCAGCTTCAGCTCCAGGATCGACTACGCCCTCTACGAGGTCACCAAGGCCCCGGAGGGCAACTGGGCCAAGCCCGGCGACACCCTGATCCTGGCGCAGAAGCTGGCAGCGCCGGTGATGAAGGCCGCCAAGGTGGAGGCCTTCGAGCTGCGCGCCGCCGTCGGCGCGGATGTGCTGGCGCAGCTCGTCTGCCGGCATCCACTCGAGGGCCTCGGCGGCGGCTACCGGTTTGCCGTGCCGTTGCTGGACGGCGACCACGTCACCGACGAGGACGGCACCGGGTTCGTGCACACCGCGCCCGGCCACGGCCGCGAGGACTTCGAGATCTGGATGGCAAGCACCGCGGCGCTGACGGCGCGCGGCATCGACACCGCCATCCCCTTCACGGTCGACGCCGACGGCCACTTCACCGGCGACGCGCCGGGCCTCGAAGGCAAGCGCGTCATCACGGACAAGGGCGACAAGGGCGACGCCAACGATGCGGTCATCAAGGCGCTGGTCGAGGCAGGCGCGCTGATCGCGCGCGGACGCCTGAAGCACCAGTACCCCCACTCCTGGCGGTCCAAGAAGCCGGTGATCTTCCGCAACACGCCGCAGTGGTTCATCGCCATGGACAAGCCGATCAAAGGCCTGGACGGCACCTTGCGCGGCATCGCGCTGAAGGAGATCAAGACCACGCGCTGGGTGCCGCCGCAGGGCGAGAACCGCATCACCGGCATGATCGAGAGCCGCCCGGACTGGGTGATCTCGCGCCAGCGCGCCTGGGT
>JBAPMW010000756.1:0-6489 GCA_049278815.1 Hyphomicrobiaceae bacterium | reverse complement strand
TCACAGAGGCGCCAGCCGGATTGCACGAGCCGGCCTCCATGCGGATGCCCCACTCGTCGATCGGACGGCCGTTGGGGATGCCCTTGGAGCCCGCACCTGCCATCGAGAGCCAGGCGTCGGTCATGCGCCAGCCGAGATCGGGCGCGCGCTTGCCGTAGTCCATGTGGCCGTAGATGCGGACGCCGTCGATCTCCTTCACGTCCACGCTGAAGAACTCGGCGATGTCCTCGTAGGCGGTCCAGTTGACGGGCACGCCGAGGTCATACCCATACTTGGCCTTGAAGCGCTTCTTCAGGTCCGGCCGCTGGAACCAGTCGTAGCGGAACCAGTAGAGGTTGGCGAACTGCTGGTCTGGGATCTGCCAGAGCTTGCCGTCCGGGCCGGTGGTGAACGACTTGCCGATGAAGTCGTTGATGTCGAGCGTCGGCAGGGTCACGTCCTTGCCCTCGCCGGCCATCCAATCCGTCAGGTTGACGGCCGACTGCAGGCGCGAGTGGGTGCCGATCAGGTCCGAGTCGTTGATGTAGGCGTCATACAGGTTGCGGTTGGTCTGCATCTGGGTCTGCACCGCCTGGACGACCTCGCCCTCGCCGAGCAGCTGATGGTTGACCTTGATGCCCGTGATCTCCTCGAAGGCCTTGGTGAGCACCTTCGACTCGTACTCGTGCGTCGGGATGGTCTCCGACAGCACGTTGATCTCCATGCCTTTGAACGGCTTCGCCGCGTTGACGAACCATTCCATCTCCTTCAGTTGCTGCTCCTTGGTCAGCACCGAAGGCTGGAATTCCTTGTCGATCCACCTCTTGGCCGCCTTGATGTCGGCCCCGGCGGGGCCTGCGCATACGGCCAATGCGCAGGCCGCAAGCGCGATCGTCAGTCGTCGTCCCCTCATTGGATAGTTCTCCTCCCTGAGAGCTTTGCGAGACGCGTGCCCACGCTACGTTCGAACCAAAACGAATGTCAATTGAAAATCTGTCCGCAACGATCTTCCGCAGTGCTGCAGCAAAGTGCCGTTCAGGCCAGATATTTCCGGGCGCGGCCGAGGATCGATGCAGGGAGCGCGGCGATTTCGCGCTAGGGGCTTGTCCAGGCTGGAAAATCGAAATAAATCGCAAGGGAGGAGGACGCCAGGATGGACGTGCTCACCCCGAGACAGGCGGACATCGTTGGGATTGCGAAGCTGGAGGGCCGGGTCAGCGTGGAGGCGCTGGCCGACCGCTTCAACGTCACGCCCCAGACCATTCGCAAGGACCTCAACGACCTGTGCGAGCGCGGCGTCCTGCAGCGCTACCACGGCGGCGCGGTGCTGGCGTCGGGGATCGCCAACTTCGGCTACGAGGCGAGGCGCAGCCTCGCCACCGAGGAGAAGCGCCGGATCGGGGCGCGGGCGGCGGCGCTGATCCCCGACGATTCATCGATCCTCATCAACATCGGCACCACCACCGAGCAGGTGGCTGTCGCCCTCCGCGGCAAGCAGGGACTGCTGGCGATCACGAATAACGTCAATGTAGTCAATATATTACAGGGATACGACCAGATCGAGGTGATCGTCGCCGGCGGGGTCGTGCGGCACTCGGACGGCGGGGTGGTGGGCGAGGCGGCGGTGGATTTCATCCGCCAGTTCAAGGTCGATTATGCGGTCATCGGCGCCTCGGCTATAGACGAGGACGGCACATTGCTCGACTTCGACTACCGCGAGGTGAAGGTGGCGCAGGCCATCATGAGCTGCGCCCGCAAGTCCATCCTGGTGGCCGACAGCATGAAGTACGAGCGCACCGCCCCGGTACGCATCGGCCACATCTCGCAGCTCGACTTCTTCGTCACTGACGCGGCCCCGCCGGGACGCCTCCTCGACATCTGCCGCGATAACGACGTGGCAGTGGAGATTGCAGGCTGAGGGGACTTGATCCTTCGAAACAGAGCGATAATCTTCGCTTTGATGTGCGAATGATTGCGTTCAGGTGCCAATCGGGGCGCCGTCAGCTGGCGATCCGGTCGACGCCGATCCACCACACATGCGCGAGCAGCGGGATGTACGACATTGCCATCATCGGCGGGGGGATCCACGGATGCGGCATCGCCCGCGATGCGGCCGGGCGGGGGCTGTCCGTGCTGCTGGCGGAGCGGAGCGACCTTGCCGGCGGCACCTCCTCGGCCTCGACCAAGCTGATCCACGGAGGCTTGCGCTACCTGGAGCACTACGCCTTCCGCCTGGTGCGCGAGGCGCTGAGCGAGCGGGAGGTGCTCCTCTCCATGGCCCCGCATATCATCCGGCCGCTCAGGTTCGTGCTTCCCCATCACCACGGACTGCGTCCCGCGTGGCTGATCCGGCTCGGGCTCTTCCTTTACGACCATCTGGGCGGGCGCAGCAGCGTCCTGCCCCCGTCCCGCGCGATCGACCTCGAGCACGCGGCGACCGGCAGGCCGCTGCAGGCCGCGTTCACGAGGGGCTTTGCGTACTCCGACTGCTGGGTGGACGATGCCCGCCTGGTGGTCCTCAACGCCATGGATGCGGCAGCGCGTGGCGCCGACATCCGCGTGCGCACCGAGGTCGTGTCGGCACGCAAGACCAATGGCGCCTGGCACATCGAGCTGCGCGACACGGTCTCGGGGCAAAGCGAGACCGTTGCGGCGCGCGCCCTCATCAACGCCACCGGCGCGTGGGCCGCGGAAATGACGGCAGGGCGGATCGAGGCCCGTCCCATTGCCAACGTCAGGCTCGTGAAGGGCAGCCACATCGTGGTGCCGAGGCTGTTCGAGCACGACAGCGCCTACATCTTCCAGAATGCCGACCGGCGTATCGTCTTCGCCATTCCCTACGAAGGGGACTACACGCTGATCGGCACCACGGACGTCGACTGCACCGGGGATATCGGCGAGGTGGCCATCTCCAGCGAGGAGGTCGACTACCTGTGTGGCGCGGTCAACGCCTACTTCACCGCCGTCATCGCGCCCCCCGACGTGGTCTGGAGCTACGCCGGCGTGCGCTCGCTGCACGACGACGGTCGGACCTCCGCCCAGGACACGACGCGCGACTTCGTGCTTGATCTCGACGGGAAGCCCGGCGAGCCGCCACTCCTCAGCATTGTCGGCGGCAAGATAACGACCTACCGACGCGTCGCCGAGGAGGCGCTGAGACGGCTTCAGCCCCTCCTTCTCCGTCCTATCGGTCCGCCCTGGACGCGCGGCGCTGCCCTGCCGGGCGGTGACTTTGCCTTCGGCGACCGCAACCGGTTGGTAAGCGATCTCGCTGCCGCCGTGCCGGCGCTTGGCGCGGCCACCGCGGAGCGGCTCGTGCGGACGTATGGGACCATGGCGCGGCGCATCTTCGCCGACGCATCGTGCGCCGAGGCTCTGGGCGTGCATTTCGGCGCTGGTCTCTACGAGCGCGAGGTGAGGCACCTTGTCGACAAGGAGTGGGCCAGGACGGCCGGCGATATCTTGTGGCGCCGGACCAAGCTCGGCCTGCGCCTGACCGAGGAAGAGCACAATCGCCTGGAAGATTGGCTGCGCGCTCACGGTCCCGCCCGGGCGTCCTCGGCGGTGTGACCGGCCACGGCACACCTCTTCCCGGCGCGAGACTACGCGCTCAATAATGTCCGGAGCTCAGTGTCTCGGAGCGTCCACATTGGGCCGAGGTTCCTGCGGTGCGGGAGTCCGGCTCTGGCACGGGGCTGTAGTCTTCGGTGGTGCAGGGATGCCTTCAGGTTACAAAGGCCCTTACCCCGTCCCGACGCGTCCCTGCCATGCATGCTCGTGACCCGACGCGGACTCTAGGAGATCGTCACTGCAAGGCGCACAAGGTGCACGCGGATACACCGAGCGGTACCGAGCCGAGGTGCCTGCCACGGTGTGCCCACATACCTGCGTCAGCATGGTTGCAATCGACCGGTTCGCCCGTGCTTGTCGCATACCCGTGAGCGAGCCGTTCGGCGACGGCATGAGGTGGTTGCACGTCCTGGAGGTACGATGGACGACAATCTGACCTTGCTCACACGGAACAACGCTCGAGAGATCCTGGCGGCATTCAAACTCGATCGCCTGGGGCACCTCCAACCGCTGGCGAACTGGTTGGCGAGCTTTCCTGCGCGACGGCTTTCGCGTCAAATTCTCCGATTCGACTATCTCGTGGGCCGGCACGGGCTCGCGGCTGCCGGACGCTACATATTGGACGAATTTACCAGCAGCACTCACATTGAAGGTCAGCAGCACGTCCCCCGGCGCGGACCGGTGCTGGCAGTGGCGAACCATCCCGGCATGGTCGACGCCATGGCGATCTGCGTTGCACTGGAGCGCCGACCTGACCTCAAGATCATCGCATCCGAACGCGAGCTCCTGCAGCTAATTCCAAACATCCGCAGCAGGCTTCTTTTCGTCAGCCCACGAGCGCGAAGCCGATCAGGGCTCTTGCGCGATGCAGCAAACCATCTGCGACAAGGCGGGGCCTTGCTTACTTTCCCAGCAGGAACCATCGAGCCGGACCCGTCGGTGCGGTTTGCGGAACCGCTGGCCGGTTGGTCGGATAGCTCGGAATTGCTTGTTCGCTTGGTTCCCGAAACCACCGTGCTGCCAATCGCCGTGTCTGGTGTGATCTCGATGACAGCTCATCATCATAGAATAGCCAAGCGCTTCACCGACCCAAAGGAGCGCGAGTGGGTGGCCGCCACGCTGCAAGTCCTGTGTCGACACTTACGCGACACACGAGCTCGTGTGGCGATCGGAGAACCCATTTTGTCTGGACACGTCAGTCAACGGACAGCGATCCACGCCGCCATGGTTGCGTTGCTGGTGTCCATCAACAATCCCCATGATAAGAGCCTCATCACAAGCAATCAAACCTACCACGAGCTCGCCACGAACATTTAGCCAGCATGTCGCGATCGAGGCGAGAATGCGCCCTCGGTCGGATGGCGCGGCGAACGCTTGGCGCCCTTCTGCAGCGCCGCCGCTTCTCAATTGCCGCGTCCTCGGTGATCGACGGATTCACGGCCTCCCCGCCTGTACGGCTCCTCATGCCCGCCGTAGTTTGTTGCTAATCCGGCACAAGACTGGGCCGAAACGGTGATCCCATGAAGTTCCTGTGGTTCCATCTCATGCCCTATAAGGAGCTGCCTCCCGGTTTCAGGGACAAGCACCGCTCCGTCTGGGTCGACATTCCCGCCTCGCTGTTCGACCCCAAGCACGCGCATCGCATGTACAACGAGTTCCTCGACGAGCTCGAACATGCGGCCGAATGCGGCTTCGATGCCATCTGCTGCAACGAGCACCATTCCAACGGCTACGGCCTGATGCCGTCGCCGAACCTGATCGCCGCCGCGCTGGCGCGCCGCACCACCGACGCGGCCATCTGCGTGCTGGGCAACAGCCTCGCCCTCTACAATCCGCCGACGCGGGTGGCCGAGGAGCTCGCCATGATCGACTGCATCTCGGGCGGCCGGTTGATCGCCGGCTTCCCGGTCGGCACGCCCATGGACACGACGTTCGCCTACGGCACCAACCCGAGCCAGCTGCGCGACCGCTACCACGAGGCGCACGACCTCATCGTGCGCGCCTGGACGGAGAGGGAGATCTTCGCCTTCAACGGCCGCTTCAACCAGCAACGCTACGTGAACGTCTGGCCGCGCCCGATCCAGGAGCCGCATCCGCCGATCTGGATTCCCGGCGCCGGCTCGGTGGAGACGTGGCGCTGGGCGGCTGAGATGGACTACGTGTTCTGCTACCTCTCCTACTACGGCTACAGGATGGCCCAGACCGTCATGAAGGGCTTCTGGGAGGAGATGTCCCGCCTCGGCAAGGATCGCAACCCCTACCGCGCCGGCTTCGCGCAGATGGTGGGCGTGGCGGAGAGCCGGAGCCAGGCATTCGACCTCTACACCGAGGCCGCCGAGTATTTCTACGGCCGCTGCCTGCATGTCGACCCGCGCTTTGCGGCGCCGCCCGGCTACGTGACCGAGGCGACGCAACGCGCCGGCATCGAGAGCCAGGTGAAGGCGGCGGCAGAGGGCAGGGCCCCAGGCGGGCCATCCGCTACCGGCCCCGCCAGGCTGCAGTCCCTCGCGCGCGACATGCAGGGCATCGTCGACAACGGCTATCTCATCATCGGCTCGCCGGACGAGGTCGCCGAGCAGATCAGGGAGCTGGCGACGACACTCAATGTCGGCCAACTCATGCTGATGATGCAGTTCGGCAACCTGCCGACCGAGACCGTCAAGTACAACACGCGCCTGTTCGCCGAGAAGGTAATGCCCAAGCTCAGGCCGCTATTTGCGGATTGGGAGAACCGCTGGTGGCCGAAGCCACTGGAGCAGCCCCACCGCGCGACGGCTTCGGCATTCACGCCCGCGATGGCCGCCGAGTAGGGCCTTTGGCTATGGGAACGGGCGCTGCGCCATCCTCGACGGACGAATTGGGCGACACGCGAGTCCCAGCGTCCCCTCCCCCCTTGTGGGCCCTTGTGGGGGAGGGATAGGGTGGGGGGGATTGCAGAAC
>JBAPMW010000755.1:0-2271 GCA_049278815.1 Hyphomicrobiaceae bacterium | reverse complement strand
GGGGAGGGGTCGGGGGTGGGGTGAAGGAGCAGGGAAATGGCAACTGCAATGGCACGCCAGCTCCGCAAGTGGCCAACCATCGGCGAGACACTGCTCTGGAAGGAGCTGCGGGAGCTGCGGCGCCAGGGCTATCACTTTCGGTGGCAAGCCCCGATCGACAAGTACATTGTGGACTTCGCGTGCTTCCCGCAGAGGCTCGTCATTGAGGTTGACGGCGTGCAGCATCGGGAGACGGCGGCGAGGCGTGCGGATGCGGCAAGAGACGCCGATCTGTCGTGGCGCGGCTTCAAGTTGCTGCGCTTCAGGAACGACGAGGTTCACGATTCCATGCACGGTGTGATGCTGGAAGTGCTGGCGGCGCTCGGTGCGATAGAGAAGCAGGAGTGAAGCGGAGAGGTATGACCGCGTTGTTTCCGCCCACCCCTAACCCCTCCCCACATTCTGGTGGCGCGCCTGCGGCGCGACGGGGAGGGGAACCCGTTGGCGTGCGCGGCTGGGGATGCGCTCTACACCCATGGCCACAATGACAGTGCTCTTCCGCTATCTGCCGCTTGTGCTGATTGCCGCCGGATGGGAGCTCGCGGCCCGCCTGGGGCTCGTCTCGCAGCTGGCGCTGCCGCCGTTGAGCCAGGTAATGTCGGCCTGGGTGGAGATGCTCCGCAGCGGCGAGCTCCTCGCCAGTGGCGCCTCCTCGCTGTGGCGCGCAGGCGCCGGCCTTGCGCTGGCCATCGTCGTCGGCGCCGCGCTCGGCATTGCCATGGCCTGGTGGCGGCCCGTGAACGCCGCGCTGGGACCGCTGGTCGAGCTCTTCTACCCCATGCCCAAGTCGGCGCTGATCCCCGTCACCGTGCTGTGGCTCGGATTCGGCGACGGCTCCAAGATCCTCCTCATCTTCCTGGGCTGCATGCTGCCCGTCACCATCGGTGCCTTCAACGGCGCCCGCGGCAGCGACCAGGCCCTGGTGTGGTCGGCGCGCAGCATGGGCGCGAGCCGCATGCGCATGCTGTGGGACGTGGTGGTGCCGAGCGCGCTTCCCGAGATGCTCAACGGCATCCGCACCGCGCTGGCGCTCGCCTTCATCCTCCTGGTCAGCGCCGAGCTGATCGTGGCGCGCGACGGGCTCGGCTACCTGATCGGCTACCTCGGTGCCAACGGCACGTACGACGCCATGTATGCCGTGGTGCTGACGGTGGCGTTCCTCGGCTTCGCCGCCGACCGCGCCTATCAGGCGCTGATGCAAAGGCTGCTGATATGGCGCGAGTAGCTGGAGCCGACACGGCAGCCGGTCCTGGTGCAGCTTTACGGGCGGTGCGCGCCGCCGGCTGGGCCATGGCCCGCGCAGCCCCCATCGTGCTGCTGGCGCTCGCCTGGGAGGCGCTGGCCGCGAGCGGTGCCGTCACGCCCTTCCAGCTGCCGCGGCTCAGCGCCGTGCTCGCCCGCATCTGGGACGATGCGGTGGCGGGCGATCTTGCGCTCAACACCGCGCTGACCCTCTATCGTGCCCTCGTCGGCTTCGCCATTGCGGCGATCGCCGGTGTCGTCCTCGGCATGGCCATGTCGCGCAACGTGGGCGTGCGCTGGCTCTTCGATCCGATCGTGTCGGTCGGCTTTCCCATGCCCAAGATCGCTTTCCTGCCGGTGGTGATGCTGTGGCTCGGCGTCTACGACGTGTCGAAGATCGCAATGGTGGTCCTCGATGCCATCTTCCCGGTCGTGACGGCGACGATTGGCGGCATCGCCGGGGTCGACCGGCACCTGCTCTGGTCGGCGCGCAACATGGGCGCCAGCGAGCGCGAGGCGCTCTGGCAGGTCGTGCTGCCCGCCGCGCTGCCGCAGATCCTGACCGGGCTGCAGGTGGCGCTGCCGATCGCCCTCATCGTGGCCGTGGTGGCCGAGATGCTGATGGGCGGCTACGGCCTCGGCGGCGCCATGGTGCATGCCTCGCGCTTTGCGGATTCGCGCGGCGTGTTCGCCGGCATCGTCGAGATCGCGGCGGTGGGCTACGTGCTCGTGAAGGCGATGGCGCTCGTGCGCCGTCGCCTGCTGATCTGGCACCAGGAGGCGCAGGCGCCGAGCACGGTGTAGGGGAGAGGCGAGGGCGAATGGTGAGTGGCAGCGACTTGCCAGCCTCATTGCTGACAAGCCGATGGCTCAGAAACTCGTTCCGCTGAAAACCGAAGCCGGGATATCGGGCCATGTACATCGACAAGAGACACGTTGCACGATTGCTGATCAACGCGTCGATACGCAGCATATTTAGCGGGGAATGCC
>JBAPMW010000754.1:0-5916 GCA_049278815.1 Hyphomicrobiaceae bacterium | reverse complement strand
GGGCGGCAGAGACCCCTCCCCCTAGCGACGGAGGCGCGGCCTCCGGCGCGCGAGGGGGGAGGAAGGAACGCCATGGACTTAGCCGGCCATGGATGTCCTCGCCGCGCATGCCAACAGCCGGCTAAGTCCTTGGCGTTCCAGATGGGGGTGAGGTTGGGCGCGCTCTCCGTCACCCCCACCTGCCGCGCCACCCTACGAGCCAGCACGACCGCCTCGCATTCGCTTATAGGCCGGCCGGAACGCTCGGCGACTTGTGTGAATGCCGTAGCCCCGTCGCCCTCGGGCCATTGTGGCGAGGTGGCCATCGTGGATGGCCCGAGGGTGGCGGGGAGAGGGGTTCCTCGCCGTTTCCCGTCTAACCGTGCGGCAAGTTGCGCAAACTACTCGTTTCGTCATTGAGGATCGGCGCCAGCCGGTGATTGGCTGGATGCCCAAGTCGTGGACCAATCGGGGAAGTCCTCCGCCCACAGCCCGATGCGCGTGCCGTGTGGGGCTGGCGGCGGCATCCCACGCGTTGCGGTAAGCGGGAAAGACGTCAGACCCGGAGGGTCTGATATGAGCCTATCCCACCACCTTGTGCGGCCACACCCTGCGCACCAGCATGATAAGGCCGGGCAGGAACACGAGGTCGGCCAGCAGCGAGGCGACCAGCGTGATGCCGCACACGAAGCCGAAGATGCGCAAGGACGGCAGGTCGGAGAACACCGTCACGCCGAGGCCAAAGGCCAGCACCAGCGTGGTGAGGATGATGGCCGGCCCCACCAGCACGCGCGCGTTGCGGATGGCGATGTCGGCGCGCGGCTCGCGGCGCTCCTCCAGGCTCAGGCGGTTGAAGAAATGGATGAGCGAGTCGATGGCGAGGCCGAACACGACGAGCAGGGCTACAACCGAGGCGAACTCCAGCCCACCGTCGGTCCAGCGCAGGATGGCTCCGGCGACGGCCACCGGATAGAAGCCCGGCAGCAGGCTGACGAGCCCGACGAACGGCGATCGGAAGGCGATGGCCAGCAGCACCGCGGCGAACGCGATGCACAAGGGCAGCGCCTCGTTGAGCTGGGAGATCATGCGCGCGCTGTTGCGGGCGGCGATGGCCGGCAGGCCGGTGACGGAGATGTTGAACTCCGGGTACTCCTTGCGCAGGCCGTCCAGCGCGCGGTCCACCTTCTCCACCACCGGCAGGATCTGGCTGGAGTCCACGTCGGGCAGACGGCCCGTGACCAGCACCGCGTTCTCCTCCTCGGCAATGAAGCGCCGCACCAGGTGCGTCGGCAGCACCTTGACGTAGCGCTGCACCGTCTCGATGCGCTCGTCGCCCGCGTCCTTGAGCCAGCGGCGCAGGCTTTCCAGCGACCACACGTTGCCGAGGCCGGCCTGCGTCTCCAGGATCGCGTGCGCCTTGGCGATCACCTCGATGGGGCGCGGCGCATAGAGCGATTCGCCGGTCTTCCATTCGATCATGACGTGGACCGGATTGGCGCCCGTCAGCTTCTGGTCGATGCGGGCTGTGGCCCCCAGCGCCTGCTCGCGGTCCGGCACCTGGTCGGCCAGGCGGTAGCGCGGCTCCAGCTGCAGGTAGGCGTGGCCGAGCCAGAGGAGCGAGGCGATCGCCACCACCGTGGTCAGGACCGGCCAGCGCACCACGCGGTCCACGATCCAGCCGACCATTGTCCCAAGCCCGTCCATCAGACGGTCGGCCGGTGAGCGGTCGCGCGCCAGCTTGTGCTCGTTGCGGATCAGGAACAGCCCCAGCAGCGGCAGCACCAGGATCACCGCCACGAACGAGATGCACACCGCGAGCGCGCCAGCGATGCCGAACGTGCGGATCAGCGCCGACTGCGAGATGAGGAGCGCCAGAAACGACAGCAGCGCCACACCGTGCGCCAGCACGCAGGCCGGGCCGACCACGCGCACGGCAAAGCGCACGGCCTGCGCCTTGGTATCGCCCTCGCGCAGACGGATGCGGATGGCGGAGACCATCTGCATGCTGTCGGCGAAGCCCATCACCATGACCAGCGGGGTCATGACGTTGAGGAACAGGTTGAGCTTGAAGTTGAGCCAGCCCAGGAGGCCGAGCGACCACAGCACCGCCAGCACCGGCGGCAGGGTGGCCAGCAGCATCAGCGAGATGCGCCTGAAGAAGATCACCGCGATGGTGGCGCCGAACAGAAGGCCCAGACCGTTGTAGACGAGCTGGTCGCGCTCCACTGCGTTGCGGATCTCAAGCTGCATCACCGGCGCGCCGGTGAGGTGCGACTTGAGGCCGACAGGCGTCAGCTGCTTGGAAAGAATCGCGTTGATCTTGCCGATCACCGCCTTGGCGCCGTGCTCGGCCACCTTGGCGCGGTCGAGCGCCAGCACCGCCAGGGCGAGCTCGCCGTCGTCGGAGAGGAACTTGCCCGCCACGATCTCGTTGGCCTTGAGCTTGGCGATGATGTCGCTGTAGGCCGCCGCATCGTCGGGGAGATCGTCTGGCACGATAGGTGCGGCATAGCCGCTTTCGTCGGGCTTGCCGCGCGCCGACAGCATCGAAACCAGGCCTTGGATATCCTCGGAGAGCTGGAGCTCGACCATGGCCTCGCGGAAGGCCTCCAGCTGCGCCTTCTTCAACAGGTCCTTGCCTTCCACGACGGCGAGCACGTCGTACTCGCTGGAGGGAAAACGGCGGTCGATCTCCTCGTAGCGGCGGAACTCCTCGGTCTCGGTGCGGAACAGCTCGGAAAGCGAATCGTCGACCTTGAGCCGCTGCAGGCCGAGCGCGGCCAGCACGGAGGCCAGCAGCACGATCAGGATTGTCAGCCGCGGCCAGCCCAGGCCGAGGAAGCCCGCCCGCTCCAGGCCGAGCGCAAACGAGCGTCGCGGCGGATCCGCAATGGCGTCCATGGATTCGATGGGCTCCCTCGAAGATTCGCATGCGCCGACCGGCGGCACGGCTGGTTTGCCCCTGCCCGCTGCGACGCGCGGGGCGGGTGGCGTTGTTGCGCTGCATGGTGGCGTGGCAGGCATGCCCGCGCAAGTGGCACTTCCGTGGGCGGGCTGCTACACAAGGGGGCTGTGACCGGCAGACCACCGTCGAGCCGCGCCCCCAACGCCGTCGCGCGTCTGCCCTGTATTGTACATCGAGAGGCCTACCGCCGCCCATGCCCGACAAGACCCTGGATCTCAAAGGCTTGGCCTGCCCGCTGCCGGTGCTCAAGGCCAGGAAGGCGCTGGCCGGCCTGCCCAAGGGCGCGACGCTGGAGGTGCTGTCCGACGACCCCGGTGCGCGCGACGATTTCGTCGCCTTCGCCGAGAGCACCGGCAACACGCTGATCGAGCACACCGAGAGCGGCGGTGTCCACCGCTTCCTGCTCCAGCACTCGGCGTAGATTCGCAACTTCAGGTTGCGGGAACACAATCCTGGGGAGGACGTCCGTGGCACAAATGCGCTACCGCGTGCTGGGCACCAGCGGCGTGAAGGTGTCGGAGATCAGCCTCGGCACCATGATGTTCGGAGCCGCCACCGAGGACGGCGAGGCGCGGCGCATCGTCGACCACGCGGCCGAGCACGGCGTCAACTTCATCGACACCGCCGATGTCTATGCCGACGGCCGCTCGGAGACGGTGATGGGCGCCGCCGTCAGGTCCAAGCGTGCGCAGTGGGTGCTGGCAACCAAGGTGGGGCAGCGAGGCTCTGCCAGCGCCACCGACTTCGGCCTCTCGCGCCGTTACCTCATGCGCTCGGCCGACGCCAGCCTGAAGCGGCTCGGCACCGACCACATCGACCTCTACTACATCCACCGCGTCGACCCCGACACGGCCTGGGAGCAGGTGGTGGCCGCCTTCGGCGACCTCATTCGCGCCGGCAAGGTGCGCGAGTGGGGCCTCTCGAACGTGCGCGGCTGGCATATCGCCCATGTGGCGCACCTGTGCCGGCAGATGGGCGTGCCGCAGCCGGCGGCGCTGCAGCCCTACTACAACCTCATGAACCGCCAGCCGGAGGTGGAGTTGCTGCCCGCGGCCAGATCCTTCGGCCTCGGCGTGGTGCCCTACAGTCCGATCGCGCGCGGCGTCCTCTCCGGCAAGTACCGCGTCAACCAGACGGCGGAGCCCGGCAGCCGCGCCGCACGCCAGGACAAGCGCATGATGGAAACCGAGTGGCGGCCGGAGAGCCTCCTCATCGCCGACAAGCTCAGGGCGCACGCGGAAGCGCGCGGGGTAACGCTGGTGCACTGGGCCACGGCCTGGGTGCTCAACAACGCCGCCGTCACCTCCGTCATCGCCGGCCCCCGGACCTTCGAGCAGTGGGCCGGATACCTCGGGGCGCCGGACTACGCGTGGACCGCCGAGGACGAGGCCTTGGCCGACAGCCTGGTGCCGACGGGCCATCCGTCCACGCCGGGCTTCAACGACCCGGCGTATCCGATCGAGGGGCGGTACAAATCGTAGGGTGCGATGCGGCGGAGCGGCATCCCACCGATGCTCACTCACATCGGTGCAATCGCGCTGCGCCCGATTGCACCCTACGACTTTGGCGCGGCTTCCTCCCCTGGCCACCCTTCACTATCGCCGCGAGGCCTCATGGATCTCTTCGTCTTCATCGCAGTGCTCGCGGCGGCCGCCTGCCATGCCGGCTGGAACGCGCTGCTGAAGCTCAACCTGGAGCCCGCCCTGTCGACCACGCTGGTGGCCATCGCCTCGGGGCTGGTGGCGGTGCCGTTTGTGCTCGTGGCCGGCCTGCCCGATGCCGCCGCGTGGCCCTATGTCGTCGCCTCCGTCGTCATCCATGTCGGCTACTACGTGGCGCTGGCCGAGGCCTACCGGCACGGCGATCTCGGGCAGGTCTATCCGATCGCCCGCGGCAGCGCACCGCTCGTCACGGCGATCCTGGCGACGGCGCTGCTGGGCGAGACGCTGAGGCCCTGGGGCTGGGCGGGCGTGATCGTGCTGGCGGCCGGCATCCTGCTGCTGGCCATGCGCGGCGGCCGCAGCGCTCGCCGGCTCGATGTCCGCTCGGTGGGCTTTGCCCTGCTGACCTCGGCCACCATCACGGCCTACACGCTGGTCGACGGGGTCGGCGCCCGCGTGGCCGGGTCGGCGGCGGCCTATTCGGCCTGGCTGTTCCTGGCCAGCGGTGCCGTCATGACCGTCTTCGGGTTCTGGCGCGTCGGCCCGAGCCTCGGCCGTCATCTTGCGGCCAACTGGCCCATCGCGCTCGGCGGCGCGGTGCTGTCCACGGCCGCCTACGCCATTGCCATCTGGGCCATGACAGTCGCCCCCATCGCCCTGGTGGCGGCGCTGCGGGAGACCAGCGTGCTGTTCGCGACGCTGCTCGCCACGCTGCTGCTGCGCGAGCCCTGGCTCGCCGTCCGTATCGCCGCGACGCTGATGGTGCTGGCGGGGGCGCTGCTGTTGCGGGTGCGTTAGACTACGGCGTGCACGCATTTATGGGTGCGGCAGAACGGCCTCCCATAGCCGACGGGCTCGCTGCAACGCAGCGGCCGGTGAGATTGTGCCAGGATCTGCCGTCAGTCCTGCACTCAGCCCAGGCGGCCTTGACTATTTGTACCACGATCATGGTACATCTTGCATAGGCAGAGGGCGTGGCATGATTGTCGACTTCCGGGACGGCTGCTGTGCGCGTTCTTTGTGGACGACGTTCGTTCCCGGAACTTTCCCGCCGATCTGGAGGATCGGCTGTTCCGCAAGCTCCAGATGCTCGACGACGCAGCGACCGACCGGGATCTGCGGGTGCCGCCCAGCAATCATTTCGAGAAACTGAGCGGCAAGCTGAAGGGATACCACTCGATCCGCGTGAATCAGAAATGGCGGCTTGTCTTTCGCTGGAATGGTGAGCGCGGAGAAGCCACCATGTGCACCTCGACGACCACAGCTTCCGGTGAGACGAGCCATGCTGATGACAAAGCGCGAGCCGGCAAC
>JBAPMW010000753.1:0-2108 GCA_049278815.1 Hyphomicrobiaceae bacterium | reverse complement strand
AGGCCTGACATACTTGACGTCTACCTGGCCGATCCGCCCTCGCGCGAGACACGGCACGAGCGGCGACGCCCGCATTTTCGCGATGTGCTCCTAAGTCCCGTGGACGAGGCGGAAAAATTCGCCGGCGTCATGACGCTATGGCTGGCGCACGACCGCGACAGACGGATGGCCCGCGTCCGTTTCTCCCAGGCGTTTGGCCAGCAGCATTACTATCCGATCGACCGGATGATCGCCGCGGCCAACATGTTCGATCTTCTTCCCCAGGAGGCGGCGCCCGCCCCGGCGAAGACCGGAGCAAAAGCCCGGCACACCCCTCTGAAGCAAAAGATTCTGCGACGCGCCATGCCCATCATTGCAGCCCTGGGCCACCGCCTGCCCGAGCTTGAGCTCGTGATCCAGCAAGCCGTCGAGTGCCGCAACTACTTCGTCCACGGACCCCCTGCCCCGTTCGACGTCACCGAGCACTTCGGGGTCGTCTTCTTCCTCAACGACACGCTCGAGTTTGTATTTGCGGCGTCCGAGCTTATCGACGGCGGTTGGGACATTGCAGCCTGGGCTGCGCGGCATTCCTCCTCCCATCCATTCGCGGTCTACTGTCACAACTACGCGCCCAATCTTGCCGAACTTCGCGCATTGCTGGGCGCACCCAAGCCGTGAGGCCGCCCTTCCCTCGAATCGCTAGATCGGCTCCTTGCATTCATCTCGCTTGCGCCGTGCGTCCGTATGCGCGGCACCCGCGGCCTCGTCAAACCAACCGGTGCGCCTCTCCTCGGTCTGCGAGCTCGACCAGCGTCACAATCCTCCGGGCCGCGCCGTCGAGCTGGCAGACGATGAGGCCCTGCTCTTCGATGTAGGTCAGATGTAGGTCAACAGACGCTGGGCGCGACGCAATGAGCGCGAGCCGTAGGCGCGGGCAATCGCGGCATCGCCTGGACAGGGCCGTCCCTCCTTCGCGGCACGCGCGATCATCATGAACACACCCTGTATGTCCTCCGGCAGCACGGAGGCGGGGACCGCGACGTCCCTCCAAGCGTCGTCGTACGCCAGATCGGCACCGAGCCCGGCGCGGGCGCGAGTCAGCATGCGACGGAATTCACTGAGATCCGGCACGGCCGCTCTGAGGCCCTCGATGCGACAGCGGACGACGAACTTCTGATAAAAGACGCCCGGTGGCACGGAATCCCGCGTCCGGCTCTGCCGGACCTCCTCGACCAGCTTATGGCGGCGAAGTCCACGGCTCTGGAGACTCGTCCCGAAGGGGCCGAGCAGCCGCTCAGCGTCGAGGAGGCGACGGAGCGGCGTGCCCACGTGGACCGTATTCTCCACGCCGTGCCTGGCGGCGGCCGGCGCTGAGGCCCGGCTTATCTCAGGGGGCGGTGCCGCCAGGACGATGGCGCGCGCGTCCTCCAGGGCTTCCGGCAGCGGCATCAGCCGCGGGGTCGCGTTGCGCGGCGCTGTCTCCGTCTGGCCGATGTGCAGCTGCAAGGGACGGCGGGAGAGCGCCGGGCCCAGCGCCATGAATTGCCCGCGCTCCAGGTCGCGGAAGGCATCCGCCTGCCGGCGCTCCATGCCGAGAAGGTCGGCGGCGCGTGCCATGTCGATATCCAGGAAGGTTCGGCCCATCAGGAAATTGGACGCCTCGGCGGCGACGTTCTTGGCGAGCTTCGCCAAACGCTGGGTTGCGATGAGCCAGCCCCGCAAGCCCGCGCTTGCGGCCACGGCACATCAGGTTCGTCATGGCGCCGAGCGAGAGCTTGCGCGCCTCGTCGGAAACCTCGCGTGCGACCGCCGGCGCGAACAGCTGCGCCTCGTCCACCACCACCAGCAGCGGGTATCAGTGGTCACGGGCGGCGTCAAACAGCCCGCGCACCCACAAGATCGCTGACCCGCGTTGGCCCACGGCGGGCATTCCCTCGCCCAGGTGAAACTAGCAGAACGGCTAGCGAGCCGTGGTGGCCTGAGCGACGGCGCTGGAGATGAATCTCAGATTCGGCGCGAGAAGGGCTTCTCGCAGGAGGAGTTGGCGCATCGCGCCGATCCAGAACCGAAACCCGCTCCCTCAGCGTGTCTGGCATTGGTATGACTTAGAGGTATCGAGGGGGTTATAA
>JBAPMW010000752.1:0-7375 GCA_049278815.1 Hyphomicrobiaceae bacterium | reverse complement strand
GAACGGATTGCCGTCAGGGGGCGGCGCGGTCTCTGGGGCGTCCTCCACCTTGGCCTTGGGCGGTCGCTTCTGGCGCGTGGAGGTGCCGCTCTTGGGCGGCTGCTGGGGCGGCTGCTGGGCCGCGGACTTTGCCTTGGGCACGCGCGAATCCTGCTTCTTGGGCAGCGCCTTAGGCTGGGCCTTGGGGTCGCCCTTGGCCTTGGCCTTGGTTGCCGGTCCGGGGCCTTTGGCCTTGGATGGGGCTGGGGTCTTGGGGGCCTCCACGCTCGCCTTGCTCGGCGCGCCCTTGTCCTGTCCGGCCTTGGCCTGATCCTTGGCCTGATCCTTGGCCTTGTCCTCCGGATCAGGCGGAAGCGTGACTCGCGACTTGCTCCTGCACCGGAACTGGATCAGCGACTCCAACTCGATGAAGCGCCGGACCTGCTCGATCCTCTCAGGGGGAAGGTTGGCCTTGGCCCATTCAGGGCCCTTCGCCAAGCTCTGCTCGACGCCGGCATCTTCCAGCGCCCCGTGCTCGACCGTCAGCTTGTTGCACGTATCGGCATCGAGCGGAGACGCACGCGCCTGGCTGAGTCCCGCGCCGACCCCCAGCAGGGCGACGAGAAGGAGCAGGGATTGGCTCGATGTCACGCGTTCGCTCCGTGCGGCAGCGGGCGGGATGGCACAGAATGGGCAACCGACCGGCAACGGCCGCGCACTAAGCCCGTTCCATTGGCGCGGTCAAGTGCAGGCTCGGGCGCAGGCCTCGACGATGGCGAGAAAATCGCCGGCCTTGAGGCTTGCGCCGCCCACCAGCGCGCCATTGACGTTGGCGACGGCCATCAGCTCTGCCGCATTGTCGGGCTTCACGGAGCCCCCATAGAGAAGCCGCATGGCTTCGCCGGGCGCGCCGAAGCGGGCGACGAGCGTCCGGCGCATGAAGGCGTGCACCTCGGCCACGTCGGCGGCCGATGGCGTGAGGCCTGTGCCGATAGCCCACACCGGCTCGTAGGCGATGGCCGTGCCGGCAGCGGCCGCCCCGTCGGTCAGCGACTCCGCAAGCTGCCGCGCCACCGCCTGAAGCGTCAGCCCGGCTCTGCGCTCGCCCGCGGTCTCGCCGATGCACACGAGGGCGGCGAGGCCGGCCCGTTGCGCCGCCGCCACCTTGCGCCGCACGTCGCTGGAGCGCTCGCCATGGTCGGCGCGGCGCTCGGAATGCCCAAGGATCACCGCGGTCGCACCGGCATCCTTCAGCATCTCCGCCGACAGGTCGCCGGTGTGGGCGCCTTTCTCCTGCCAATGGCAGTCCTGCGCCCCCACCTTCAGGCGGGACCCGGCGGCCTGGCGCGCGAGCGACGCAAGAAGGGTTGCCGCGGGACAGATCATTACATCGACTGCCGGCGCGAAGGACGCGTCCCGCAGCCGCTCCTGCACGCGCTGCGCCTCTGCGAGCGCCGCGGCAAGTCCGTTCATCTTCCAGTTGCCCGCCACCAGGGGGCGCATGCGCGCTGCTGCGAGTGCCATCTCGTCCAACCGCTGCCTTAAGATTCTTCCCGGAAGGATCTTTGACAGAACGATGCCGACATTGGAAGCGTGCGCCACCTGCGCAACGAGGCATGCTCGGAACATCTCTGCCTTGGCGGCCCCAGGCTCACGCCGCCCGCTGCTGCCTGAGCGTCTCGCCGCGATAGCTCAGCGCCTCGGCGACATGGACGCGGGCGACCTTCTCGGCGCCGTCGAGGTCGGCCAGCGTGCGGGCAACGCGCAGGGTGCGGTGGAAGCCGCGGGCGGAGAGCTGCAGCGTCTCGGACGCCTGACGCAACAGCGCCACGCCCGCCTCCTCGGGCAAGGCGACCTCCTCCAGCAGCTTGCCGGAGCACTCGGCGTTGGTGCGTACGCCCTTGGCGCCGAGCGCCGCGAAGCGGGTGCGCTGGCGCTCGCGCGCGGCGATCACGCGGGCACGCACCTCGGCGCTGCCCTCGGTGGGCGCGGGCAGCACCAGGTCGGCGGCGGAGACGGCGGGCACCTCGATCTGGAGGTCGATGCGGTCGAGCAGAGGGCCCGAGATGCGCGCCTGGTAGTCGTCGGCGCAGCGCGGGCCGCGGCGGCAGCTCTGGCCCGGCGTGCTGCCCCCGCACTTGCACGGGTTCATGGCGGCCACCAGCTGGATGCGCGAGGGGAAGGCGATGCGGTGGTTGGCGCGCGCGATCACCGTCTCGCCGGCCTCCAGGGGCTGGCGCAGGGCGTCGAGCGCGTTGGGCTGGAACTCCGGCAATTCGTCGAGGAACAGCACGCCGAGGTGGGCGAGCGAGACCTCGCCGGGGCGCGGCCTGGAGCCGCCGCCCACCAGCGCCGCCATGCTGGCGGAGTGATGCGGCGCCCGGAACGGCCGCAGCGTGGCGATCTTGCCGCCCATGAGCTCGCCCGCCAGCGAGTGCACCATCGACACCTCCAGCATTTCCTCGGGCGTGAGCGGCGGCAGGATCGAGGGCAGCCGCGACGCCAGCATCGATTTGCCCGCACCCGGCGCGCCGATCATCAACAGGTTGTGGCCACCCGCAGCGGCCACCTCGAGCACGCGCTTGGCGCTTTCCTGGCCTTTGACGTCGGCCAGGTCGGGTTGCCCCTCGCGGTCCGCCGCCACGCAGGGCTTCGGACGCGCCAGGGTCTGCAAGCCCTTGAAGTGGTTGACAAGGGAGAGCAGGTGCGGCGGCGCCAGCACGATCATTTCCTCGTCCGCCCAGGCCGCCTCCGGCCCGCACGCCGCCGGGCAGATGAGCCCCTTGCGGAGCGCATTGGCGCCGATCGCTGCCGGCAGCGCCCCCGGCACCTCGCGCACCGAGGCATCGAGCGCAAGCTCGCCGATCGCGGCGAAGCTCTCGATGGCGTCGGGCGAGACGGCGCCCATGGCCACCATCATGGCGAGCGCGATGGGCAGGTCGAAGTGGCTGCCCTCCTTGGGCAGATCGGCCGGTGCCAGATTGACAGTGATGTGCTTGAACGGCAGGCCGAGCCCCACGGCGTGCAGCGCGTTGCGCACGCGCTCGCGGCTCTCGGCCACGGCCTTGTCCGGGAGCCCGACAATGGCGAACACATGCTTGCCGCCGCTGATCCGCACCTGCACCTCGACCGGCTTGGCCTCGATGCCAACGAAGGCGACCGTAGAGATCTGACCGTACATCGGGGCCCCACCTTGCTGGCTCAACATCTAATACGCGGCCGGCGGAGCGTCAAGAACGAAGTGAGAACGATACGGTTGTGCTCAGTGGAATTCACTGTCTGTGGTAGAGTTGGTAGCGTCCTTGCGTCGCCAGGCAATGCGACGCAGGATGGCCCCCCGTGCCGCGCTGTCGCCCCATTGCATCCGCAGCGCGACGGTCACTTGACGTTGATGTGGCGACTATGGGTCTCGCAGGGCGGCGAGGCGGCGTGATAGAGTGAGGCCATGTCAGAACGCCATAGGATGTTCCAGCCTGGGCCGGAACGCGCTTTCGAGCGCAAGGTGCTGCTCAGCAAGCTCGCGCTGATCTTCGAGAAAATATGGCCGCGGGCCTGGATTCTGCTCGGCATCGCCGGGCTGTTCATCCTGGTCTCTCTAGCCGGTCTGTGGCCGCGGCTGGCTGAGCTGCCGCATAAGATCGTCCTGGGGCTGTTCGGCTTGGCTGCGGCGGCCGCCCTCATCTCGCTCTTCAGCGTGCGCTGGCCCCCGCGCGAGCAGGCGATCCGGCGGGTGGAGAGGGTCTCGGGCATCCGCCACCGCCCAGCCTCGTCCTACGAGGATACGCTGAGCCACGGCGATCGGGATGCCCGCACGGCGGCGCTATGGAAGGTGCATCGCCAGCGCTTGGCCGATTCGCTCGCGCGCCTGCGTGTGGGCGTACCGGCGCCGCGTACGGATCGGCGCGACCCGTTCGCCTTCCGCGCCCTGCTCCTGCTCTGCGTGCTGGTGCTCACCGTCGCGGTGGGCGACAGCGCCTCCGACCGGCTGTGGTCGGCTTTCCGCCTGAGCCCTCTGGCCAAGGGCGCCGAAGCGCGCCTGGATGCGTGGATCACGCCGCCGGCCTATACGAGCAAGCCTCCCATCATGCTGGCGGACGGCGGTCTGTCGCTGGCGCGCCTGCAGGAGCCCAGTCCGGTCGGTGCCATCGTGGTGCCCGACCGCAGCACGCTGATCGTGCGCGCCAGCGGTGCGGGCATGCGCGGGCTGGCGCTGGAGGTGCTGGCCGGGGAAGCGCCGCAGCGGCTTGAGGCGTCGGCGCCGGTCAATCCAGCCGAGGTGATGGAGCTGAAGCTCGAGATCAGGAGCTCAGGGACCGTGCGGGTGTCGAGCGGCGGCACCCAGGTGGCGTCCTGGAGCTTCACCGTCATTCCCGATCACACGCCCAAGATCGCCCTCACCAAGCCGCCGGATCGCTCGGCGCGCGGCGGCCTCAAGGTGTTCTACAAGGCCGAGGACGACTATGGCATCGTCTCGGCCGAGGCGCGCATCAAGCGCATCCTGCCGAAGCCCGACACATCCTCGACCGCGTGGGCCCGGCCCGAGCCGAAGGGCGCCAAGCTTCCCTACGAGCGTCCGCCGGTCATTTCGCTGCGCCTGCCGCGCTCCTACCCCAAGCTGGCCGAGGGCCACAGCCTGCATGAGATCGGCGACCACCCCTGGGCCGGCATGAAGGTGGAGCTGACGCTCATTGCGCGCGATCTGGCCGGCCAGGTCGGCAAGAGCGAGACCATCGAGATCACGCTGCCGGAGCGCCGCTTCACCCAGCCGCTGGCGCGGGCGGTGGTGGAGCAGCGCCGGCGCCTGACGGCAGATTCGCGCGACCGGCTGCCGGTGGCCAAGGCGCTCGATGCACTTACCACGGAGCCCGCCGGATTCATCGACGACCTGCAGGTGTTTCTCGGCCTGCGCTCGGCCTACTGGCGCCTGCAGCGCGAGGACACGCGCGCCGGCCGCAACAGCGTGATCGACCAGCTGTGGCACATCGCGCTGCGCATTGAGGACGGCGATCTGTCCGACGCCGAGCGCGCCCTGCGCGCCGCTCAGGACCGGCTCCAGCAGGCGTTGCGCGACGGCGCCAGCGACGAGGAGATCGCGCGCCTCATGCAGGAGCTGCGCCAGGCCTTGGCGCAGTTCCTGGATCAGCTCACCCGGCAGGCGGACGGCCAGCAGCTCCCCAAAGGCATGGACCGCAGCATGGAGATGCTGACGCAGCAAGACCTTGAGCAGATGCTGAAGAGTCTTGAGAGCATGGCGCGCTCGGGTAATCGCGACATGGCTGAGCAGATGCTGAGCGAGCTGCGCGATCTGCTCGACCGCCTCCAGTCGGGCCGCATGGCGGACCGGGAGGGGAGCCAGCGCTTCGGCAAGATGATGGAGGAGTTCGGCGACATCATCGGCAAGCAGCAGAAGCTGCTCGACGATACGTTCGGCGAGCAGCAGAAGCAGAAGGGCGGCCAGCGCGGCCAGAAGGGCGGACAAAAGGAGAAGGGCGCCGGCGACGAGGGCGGGCTCGACGACCGCCAGCGCCAGCTCAAGGAGCGGCTGGGACGGCTGCAACAGGGCCTCAAGCAGTTCGGCGTGCAGCCGCCGGGGCAGATGAAGGGCGCCGAAGGCTCGATGGGTCGCGCCGAGGGGGCACTGCGCGATGGCGATCTCGGCAAGGGCGCCGACCAGGAGACGCGGGCGCTGGAGCAGCTGCGCCAGGGCGCGCGCGACATGGCAAAGCAATTGCTCAGCCAGATGCCGTCACGCTACGGCCCGGGCGGCCGCGCCGAGCTCGACCCCCTGGGGCGCCCGCCGCAGAAGACCGATGGGCCGGACCTCGGCAGCTCGGTGAAGGTGCCGGACGAGATCGACATGCAGCGGGCGCGCGAGATCCTGGAGGAGCTGCGCCGGCGCGTGGGCGAGACCACGCGGCCGCCGATCGAGCTTGAGTATCTGGAGAGGCTCCTGAAGCGGTTCTGACGCGAAGGCGGCGGTTGATTGAGCAGCGGGCAGGCTGCTTCCTGGCGACACTGCTGGGCTCACGCAGCAGGGACGGCGAGTTCCGCCGTTGGCCCACCTCCTGATGAACCCAGTCGTGGGGTCGATTCAGGAGGAGGCGGCAACGACAGACGTTTTCTCAATACCGGTAGTGATCCGGCTTATACGGCCCGGCCTGCGGCACGCCGATATACGACGACTGCTGCTCTGAGAGCTTGGAGAGCTTCACGCCGATCTTCTCAAGATGCAGCCTGGCAACCTTCTCGTCGAGGTGCTTGGGCAGCGTGTACACCTTCTTCTCGTACTTGTCGGGGTTGGCCCACAGCTCGATCTGGGCCAGCGTCTGGTTGGTGAACGAGGACGACATCACGAAGCTCGGGTGGCCCATGGCGTTGCCGAGGTTCACCAGGCGCCCCTCGGACAGCAGGATGATGCGCCTGCCGCTGGGGAACTCGATCTCGTCCACCTGCGGCTTGACGTTGGACCATTTGAAGTTCTTGAGGGCCGCGACCTGGATCTCGCTGTCGAAGTGGCCGATGTTGCACACGATGGCGCGGTCCTTCATGGCGCGCATGTGGTCGACCGTGATCACATCGACGTTGCCGGTGGCGGTGACGAAGATGTCGGCGCGCGGCGCGGCATCCTCCATGGTGGTCACCTCGTAGCCCTCCATGGCGGCCTGCAGGGCGCAGATCGGGTCGACCTCCGACACCAGCACCCGGCAGCCGGCCTGGCGCAGCGAGGCGGCGGAGCCTTTGCCCACGTCGCCGTAACCCGCGACCATCGCCACCTTGCCGGCCATCATTACGTCGGTACCGCGGCGGATGCCGTCGACCAGGCTCTCGCGGCAGCCGTACAGGTTGTCGAACTTCGACTTGGTGACGCTGTCGTTGACGTTGATGGCGGGCCAGAGCAGCGTGCCCTTCTTCTGCATCTCATAGAGGCGATGCACGCCCGTGGTGGTCTCCTCGGTGACGCCGCGGATGGACTTGGCGTTGGCTCCGTACCAGCCGGGCTTCGCCTTCAGGCGCTGCTTGATGGAGGCGAACAGCACCTCCTCCTCCTCGTTGCTGGCGCCGTCGAGGAACTTGGTGTCGCCGCCCTCGGCGCGCGCGCCGAGGTGGATCAGCAACGTGGCGTCGCCGCCGTCGTCGAGAATCATGTTCGGCGTGCCGCCGTCGCCCCACTCGAAGATGCGGTGCGTGTAGTCCCAGTACTCCTCCAGCGTCTCGCCCTTGACGGCGAACACCGGAATGCCGGCCGCCGCGACGGCGGCCGCTGCGTGATCCTGCGTCGAATAGATATTGCAGGAGGCCCAGCGGATATCGGCGCCGAGCGCCTTCAGCGTCTCGATCAACACCGCGGTCTGGATGGTCATGTGCAAGGATCCGGCGATACGCGCGCCCTTCAAAG
>JBAPMW010000751.1:0-1533 GCA_049278815.1 Hyphomicrobiaceae bacterium | reverse complement strand
GCGCTCGCCCTCTTGAGGAAACGCGCCGAAGACATTGGAATGGGGAGCTTCACCACTCGCGGCGGACGATGACACACTGACAGGGGGTGGAGAGATTCGGGAGACCCGTGTCATTCATTCTGTGCCCAACGGACCTGTGCTATGCCGCTCGACGCACGAGTAACATTGCGCCCGATGTCGCTTGCCGATGTGCCGCTGCTCGACCTTTGGGACAGGCAGCCCCACGTCATGGCGGCGACCAGCGATGATCCAGATCAGCCCAAAGCATTCGGTGACACTTACTGGCCGGACGAGCTGGCGTTGGTGGCCCCTGATTGCCAGTACCTTGTCGCAGAGCTCCACGGCCGGCCCATCGGGGCCATGCAGATCATCGACCCTCACACGGAGGAGACGCACTACTGGGGAGAGATCGAGTCGAACCTACGGGCTATCGACATCTGGATCGGGGCGGCAGAAGACCTCGGGAAAGGCTTCGGCGAGACAATGATGCGACGAGCGTTCCAGATATGCTTTGCCGAGCCGGCGGTGACGGCCATCGTGATCGACCCTCTCGCCAGCAATACCCGCGCCCACAAGTTCTACCGGCGGCTCGGCTTCGTTGCCGAAGACCGACGCATGTTCGGCAACGACGACTGCCTCGTTCATAGATTGACCCGCTTGGCGTGGCGCCAGCGTTTTCCCAACGACTGAGTGCCCATTCGCGCACTCGAACAGACCGCCGCGGCGGAACCCCCTTCTCTGGACGCTCTGCGGCGATCTACGCCGACGCCTCGATCGTATCGGCGTAGGCCTCCTCGACCTGCCGCACCTCCGCTTCCGTGAGCTTGGCGAACTCGCGCTGCCGGGCCCGCTTGGAAAGGCGCCCGCCGTTCTGGCGGAGCATGCGGAACAGGAGGTCGATGGTATGGCCGGGCATGTCGACGAGCGCTTCGACCCTGGTGCGGAACCGGTCGTAGCGCCGCAGGAAGGCGGCCTCGTTCGGCAGGTCCTCCTCGATGGTCTTGAGGACGCACTGGTACAGGAACTCTGCGTGCGGCGTCGCGTCGAAGAAGCGATAAAAGTCGCCCGTGTCGTTGAGAACCCTGACGTTGCCCTTGTCGGTCGGTTCCCACCGGACCGTCGGCAGCAAGCGGGTCGAGTAGGTTTCGAGGATCTTCCTGTAGTCATCGATGCGATCGAGGATCGCGGCCGACACCGGGAAGACGACGCCGGGCGGGTTGAACCGCGGCGCGTCAGGACGTGATGGATTAGGTAGCGGTGGATGCGTCCGTTGCCGTTCTCGAAGGGATGGATATAGACAAAGCCGAAGGAGAGGATCGCGGCGGCGACGACCGGATCCATCTCCTGCACGGCGCCACGGTCGAAGGCAATCAAGCCACCCAGGAGTAAAGCGAGGTCCTCGGGCCTGGCGTCGATGTGATCCGGAAGCGGCGCGCCGGAATGGCGATCGTGCTCGCCGACGAAACCGCCTTCGCGGCGCAAGCCCAGGTGCACGAACCGCGCATCGCCGATGACGATGCGCTGCAGGCGCAG
>JBAPMW010000750.1:0-2645 GCA_049278815.1 Hyphomicrobiaceae bacterium | reverse complement strand
CTGAAAGCCAGCTCCACCTCGCCGGCCTCGCCCACCCGCACCACGGTCGCCTCCAGGGTGCCCAGCAGGCCCACGCGGCCGTCGTGCCCGAAGCGGACGCGATCGGCCGCGGCGAGGCGCTTGGCCGGGCGCGCGAAGGCGAGCCAGCGATGCTCGTCGAGGCGCTTGTGCAGGTTGAAGGAGACGGCCGCCCGGTTGGGGCCGCGGAGGCGCTCGCCTTGCAGTGCGGCACGAATGACGCGCGTGTCGTTGACGACGAGGGCGTCGCCGGCGCGGAGCAAGTCCGGCAGGTCGGAGACGTGCCGATCATGGAGTTGAACCCCGTCCGACCGCACCACCAGCAGCCGCGCAGCATCGCGCGGGCTTGCGGGGCTCAGCGCGATGCGGTCGTCGGGCAGGTCGAAGTCGAACAGATCGGTGCGCATTGGGGTGGTGTGGCGTTGCCGTCCGCCCCCTCATATATGAGTTCTGGCAGCCTGGTCAGGCGCTATTTTCAGCGCAGCACCGTCCTTCCGTCCGCCATCGAGGCGACACGGCCGCACAACAAGCCGCATTTGGCCATCGCGCGGCAAACGTGCGACAAGGTCGCAAAATCGCGCAGCCGCAGAATCGCGGGAGCCACAAACCCATGACCGATCCCACTGCCGTCGGCACCAAGCACGTTGCACATGCCATCGGGCAGCTGCTGCGCGCCCGGCTGGTGCGTTGAGGACGGCATCGGACCGTGCGCCGGCACCGGCATTGCCCCAAGCGCGCCGGGCCGAGTGCGGGGTCCTGCAGCGCGCAATGGTGCACCGCATGCTCGCCTCTGCCATCCTTCTGGTGCTGGCGACCGCCGGCTACGCCGGCGCCCCGGCCTGGTTGGTCCCGGTTGGCGCGGCCTGTCTCACGCTCGCCGACTGGCGGCCATGGCGCCTGGGGCGGCAGGCGCGCGCCCCGTGGTCGTCCAAGGCTACGACCTACCTCGTGAGCGGCGTGATCTTCCACCTTCTCCTGGCCGCCCTCGCCTTCGGCGCGGGCCGGATCCTGCACCGGCTGCTGGGGTGATCTGCTGCGGCCTCGCCTGGCGGAGGAAGCCGCCCGTTTTTAGGTGCGCAGGCCGCCGACGCTCACTATGCTTGCGGTATGACGCTCATGGTATCTCCGGGCAGGCGGCGGCGGGCCCATGCCGCACTCCGGACAGGCTCCGTCGGGGGAGGGTTGAGCTTGCTGAGTGCGAACCGAACGCATCGTCCGGCGGCCCGCGTCGCGGCCTGGGCGGCCTTGATCGTCGGCGCCTGCCTGCTGCTGGCACCGGGCGCCGCGCGCCTTTTCGCACAGCCCGCTCCGGAGCGGCCGGTGCTGCTCCTCGACATCAAGGGCGCCATCGGCGTGGTCTCGGCGGGCCAGCTGACGAAAGCGCTGCAGCGCGCGGCCACTGCCGGCGCGCAGGCGCTCATCGTGCGCATGGACACGCCGGGCGGGCTGCTCTCCTCCACGCGCGAGATGATCCACGCCATCCTCGCCTCGCCGGTGCCCGTCGTGATGTATGTGGCGCCCAACGGCAGCCGGGCGGCCAGCGCCGGCACCTATCTCATGTACGCTGCGCACGTGGCCGCCATGGCCCCCAGCACGCATCTGGGCGCTGCCACGCCGATCTCGATCTCGCCCGGCCTGCCCGGCTCGCCGCCGCCAAGCCCGCCGCCGCAGGAGCCGGCGCCGGGCAAGGAGAACCAGGGCAAGGACAAGCAGCCGTCGTCGCCAGCCGACGGCAAGACCGCCCAGGAGCGCAAGGTCATCAACGACGCGATCGCCTACATCCGCTCGCTTGCCGAGCTGCGCGGCCGCAACGCCGACTGGGCCGAGAAGGCGGTGCGGGATGCGGCCACCCTCACCGCCTCGGCGGCCCTCAAGGAGGGCGTGATCGACCTCATTGCCGACGATGTGGCCGACCTGCTCGCCAAGGTCGACGGGCGCGTGGTCAAGACCCCGGCGGGCGAGGTGCGGCTTGAGACCAGGGGGAGCCAGGTGGTCGAGCTGAAGCCCGACTGGAAGACCGAGGTCATGCAGGTGATCTCCGATCCCAACGTCGCGCTCATCCTCATGACCATCGGCATCTACGGCATCCTGTTCGAGTTCTGGCACCCCGGCACCATGGTCCCCGGCGTGATCGGCGCCATCTGCCTCATCGTGGCGCTGACGGCCTTCTCGGTGCTGCCGGTCAACTACGCGGGGCTCGCGCTGCTCATCCTGGGCATCGCACTGATGGTGGCGGAGGCCTTCGTGCCCAGTTTCGGCATCGTCGGCCTCGGCGGCATCGCCGCCTTCGCCCTCGGTGCGCTCTTCCTGTTCGATCCAGAGCAGTCCGATATCCCCATCCGGGCCTCCTGGCCGGTGATCGCCGGCCTGACGGCGCTCAGCGCCGCCCTTTCCCTGGGCGTCCTGGGCTTCGCCCTGCGGGCGCGCCGCCGCCCGGTGCTTACTGGCGCCGAGGAGATGTTGGGCGCCACCGGTGAGGTCATGGATTGGGCTGGCGGCGCGGGGCACGTACGGGTGCTCGGCGAAATCTGGGCGGCGCGGTCGGGCGCCATGCTGGCAGCCGGCCAGAAGGTGCGGGTCACCGGCCGCACGGGCCTCGTCCTTGCGGTTGAGCCCAAGCCGTGAGC
>JBAPMW010000749.1:0-2885 GCA_049278815.1 Hyphomicrobiaceae bacterium | reverse complement strand
CTGCTGAAGCCCGTTTCAAAGAGATCGGCGAGGCCTACGAGGTGCTCGGCGACGTGGAGAAGCGTGCCGCCTACGATCAGCTCGGCAAGGAATGGAAGGCGGGCCAGGAGTTCAGGCCGCCGCCCGAATGGGATACCGGCTTCGAGTTCTCCGGCGCGGATTTCGAACGCGGTGGGTTCAGCGACTTCTTTGACGCCTTGTTCGGCGGAATGCGTGGCCGCGAGCGCCCATTCCGGCGCGCGGCCCGGTTCCGTGCACGGGGGGAGGACCATCACGCCAAGATCCTGATCGACCTGCGTGATGCCTTCACAGGTGCGACGCGCCCGATCTCGCTGCGCGTCCCTGAGGTCGACGATACGGGCCATGTCGTGCTTCGAGACCGGATTCTCAACGTGCAGATCCCGAAGGGTGTTATCGAAGGACAACACGTTCGGTTGAAAGGGCAGGGGGCTCCGGGCATTGGTGGCATGCCGGCGGGCGATCTCTATCTCGAGGTCAACTTCAGGCCGGATCCACTTTACCGCGTCGCGGGGCGAGACCTCTATCTCGATCTTCCCGTCGCTCCCTGGGAGGCAGCATTGGGCGCAAGGGTGAAAATGCCGACGCCGGCGGAGCCGATCATGCTCAGGGTCCCGGCGGGGTCTTCCCACGGCAGGCAGCTGCGCGTCAGGGGCCGCGGCATACCTGCCGCCGAGCCCGGGGATCTCTATGCCGTCCTTAAGGTTGTCCTGCCGCCTGCCGAGACCGACAAGGCGAGAAAGGTCTACGAAAAGATGGCGCAGCAGCTTCCCTTCAATCCACGTGCAGGACTTGGAGTCTAAAGGATCATGGGCGAGAAAGCGTCACCCTGCATCGTGTCGGAGATCGTCGACCAGGGGACCATGTGCACGCTCGACGAGCTGTGCCTCTCCTGCAATGTCAACCCCGATTGGGTTGCCGGATTGGTGGAGCACGGTGTGATCGAGTCCGTTGGCCAGACGAGATCGGGTTGGCAGTTCACGACGCTGAGCATCGTGCGCGTAGCCAAAGCGAAGCGCCTTGAGCGTGATCTTGGCCTGAACCTGCCGGGCGTAGCGCTGGCCCTCGATCTGCTCGACCAACTCGATGAGATGCGCGCCATCGAGCGACAGAAGGAGATCCCGGCTCAAAGGCGGTAACCTCGAACAGCAAAATGCCCGCTATCGTCTTCAGCGCAGCGCCTCGACAATGACCTTGTCGGCGCTCCGACTACGATGGTTGGGTGACGCTGCGAATCACATAACCTCCCGATCTCTTGTCCATTTCGAGCTCTAGTTGACCACGCGCTTGAGCTTCTTCGAGCAGCTCGTTGAAAGATGCAAATCCGTAGAATGACTCATTGAAGCTTGGCTGGCGCCGTTTCAGCGTCTGCTTGACCATCGACCCCCAGAGCTTTGCCGTATCGCCCTTCTCCGCGTAGAGCGCCTCGATCGTCTCTCGCACGAGATCAATGGCCTCCTGCGCCCGATCCTCCGGTCCCGTCGCCGCCTTGGCCCCTGACTTTGCGGGGGGCTCCACCTTCGCCCCTGCTTCGCGTCGTCTGCGCCTTAGAGAGCGCTCACCCTTCACAACCAAGTCGTCGTAGAAGATGAACTCGTCGCAATTTCCGATCAGCAGATCCGATGTGGAATTCTTCACTCCGACGCCAATCACTGTCTTGGCGTTCTCCCGAAGCTTGCTCACCAGTGGAGAAAAATCGGAGTCGCCGGATATGATCACGAACGTGTTGATGTGCTCCTTCGTGTAGCACAGGTCCAACGCGTCGACGACCATACGAATGTCTGCCGAGTTCTTGCCGGACTGTCGAACGTGCGGGATGTCGATCAGCTCGAACGCGGCCTCATGCATTGTGGCCTTGAACTCTTTGTAGCGATCCCAGTCGCAATATGCCTTTTTCAACACGATGCTGCCCTTGAGCAGGAGCTTTTGCAGGACGAGCTGCATGTCGAAGCTCGCATACTTCGCGTCTCGCGCACCCAAGGCGATGTTCTCGAAGTCGCAGAAGACTGCGAGGTTGCGGTCACCGTTCACAAACAAGCCCCATCAGAGTTGTCGTTCGCTGTCGGCTAGTGCTGCTGCTCGATATGCGGTGAGGCCATCGACCTCGGAAAGGACCCGGGCTGGCCAATGAGCGTCAGCCGCCGGAGGCGCTCGCGGCCGTCAAGGATATGTCAACCGACAGACTGGGAGCACCAAGCTATAGTCGGCGTGTCCCGCTGCGAAGGGGGAGCCGCCAAAACCCGGTCGCAGTGTCTCAATCTAGCAATATCAGGGAATGGTAAACACAGGTTTCGGACTGGTGGCGACCCCCTGGTGGGTCAATCTCGCTCCCCTCGTGCCGCTGGGCAGCTATCTTGTGTGGCGCACGCGGGGGCTCCGGTTATCTGTGCACCAATTGACCTATGCCGCCATTTTTGCAGTCGCCTTCGGGATCAACGAGGCCGCCGTTGTCGTCTACCTGCGCGGCGCAGGCGGTGTGCTCGACCCTGCGACGCAGGAGAAGGTTCTCGCACAGCTCCCACAAATCCTCATCGCGACCGAGATATGCCGCGAAGGCGCCACCCTCATCATGCTTTGCGCGGTATCCCTGCTTGCCGTCACACGGGGTAACGAGCGCTGGGCATTGTTCCTCTGGATGTTCGCGTTCTGGGACATTTTCTACTACGCCGGCCTTTGGCTGATCATCCGTTGGCCGCCCTCTCTCCTTACGCAAGACGTGCTCTTTCTGATCCCGACCCCTTGGATCGCGCCGGTGTGGTTTCCGATCCTCGTGAGCCTACTCGCGATCGCCGCGGTGCTCTTGGCAAATCGCCAACACTCCGCAATGGCCTCAAAGTGAGGGCGAGCCGGCAACGTGCCAAGGCCTT
>JBAPMW010000748.1:0-12931 GCA_049278815.1 Hyphomicrobiaceae bacterium | reverse complement strand
GTCGCCGGGTTGCTTGGAGTATTTCCGAGCGTTTGCGGACGGACGCTTCGACGAAGGGGCGCAGCATTGGTTCATCTACCCCCGTCCAGAGGTATGGGTTGATTCCGACCGCCGCGCGTTTGTCGTCGGCGATGCAGGCGCCGACGGCATCGAGTTCTGCTTCCGAAAGGGACAGGAAGGCGTCTGGGCGTACTACCCGATCGGTCAAGAGTGGATGCTGAAGGCAGCGTCACTGGTCGAGCTGGAACGGGGCTGGCAGGATGGCTCCATTTGCGTGTAGCAGTGTCGACGGAGCTCAATCACATAGCGTTGCCGCGGCTTGGCCCCCAAGATCAAAGCGATGGTTGGATAGAGCAGCGCGCTCGTCGAGGAGTGAGCTCCGCGGCACGTTCCGGACGTTCTCAGTGGCGAGCATCACCCGCCCGTGATCCGCCCGTTCATCCACTCCGCCGTGCGCACTGCCCCGCCAAAGCTGTAGAGGTGCACGCCCACCACGTTGTGGACGCCGCCGGAGCCCAGGCGGCTTGCCAGCATCATCAGCTGCTCGATGGGATCGACGTGGGTGAAGAGGCGCACGGCCTTGATGCCCTCGCTCTGCAGGGCGCGCAGCGAGGCGGAGACGCCGCAGCGCTGGGCGTAGCGCAACAGCGCCACGGGGCCGGTCGGCCCGGCCATGCCGACGTACACCGGCACGCCCGGCGCCCGGCGCGCCATGTCGGCGCAGTATTCCACGATGCGGTTGGGAGCGAAGGAGAACTGCGTCACCAGGTTCACGCCAAGGCCATGCCGCGCCGCCAGCTCCAGCTTGCGCGTCAAGGCCCGGCCGAGCGCGTCCGTGGCGATGCGCGGGTGGCCCTCCGGGTAGCCCGCGATGCCGATCTGGGTCAGGCCGGAATCGCGCAGAAAGTCCTCGGCGAGGAGATCGCCGCTGTCCGCGTACGGCCCAAGCGGCTCCGGCACATCGCCGCCGATCAGCAGCGCCCTGCTGACCCCCGCACGGCGCACGGCCTTGGCGAGGAAGTCCCGCACCTCCTCGCGCGTGAGCAGCCGGCGCGCGGCGATGTGCGGCACCGGCTCGAGGCCCACCTCCCGCAAGGCTACCAGCGCATCCAAGGCGACAGCGACATTGTGCCTGGGCAGGTGGTTGACATAGACCGGGGTGCCGGTCGGCAGCAGCCCGGCGATGCGGTGGGCTTCCTCCGGCCTGTCCGGCCCCATCTCCAGCGAGCCGCACGTCACCAGCTCGGCGGCCGCGCGCGCCGCAGCGGCAGGTGGCGAGGCGTCGGAGCGCGATCCAGGCTCGTGATCGGTAGCATATTGAGCGGACATCGGAACCTCCATCAATCCCGCTTGCGCGAGATCACGTAGGACTCGTCGAGGAACCACAGCTGGCCGTGGGCCTGCAGCACCTCGCGCGTGGCATCCAGATAGCGCCGCGTGGAGACCACCTCGCCCAGGCGCTCGTCGTCGATCTGGGCCACATAGATGGCGGCATTCCAGGCCGCGAGCAGGGTGGAGGTGCCGACCGAATCGGCAATCTCCGTGGGCAGCGTATGCATGTCGTAGCGGAACACGGCCCGCTGGTCGGCGTACGAGTTGAAATTGAAATGCCGCGCGTCCCTGCCCAGCTCCGTGCGCGCGGCGCGGATCACGTCGTGCCGGTCGGTCTGGAACGGGTTCTCCCCGGGCCACACCTTCTGCACGATTTCAAGGCCCGGATCGCGCCCGCACGAGTGGATGCCGAGGAGGCGCCCGCCGGGACGCAGCGCCCGGCTCAGGGGAGCGATGACCTTGGAGGCCTTGAACTCGACCGGGACGCGGGCGCGATAGGGCTGCGAGGCGATCACGAGGTCGTAGTCGGCCCGCGCGCGCCCCTGCTGAGGGATGACATCGTCGAGCAGGAAGCGGAAGTCGTCGCGGTAGATCACCAGCGCCACCGGCCGCTCGTACACGGGGTTGCCGGTCTTGGGGCTGTGCCGCGCCTGCCAGTTCTGGGCGAGGAACGGCTCAAGCGCTGCGATCTGCTCGGAGAACTCGGCCGCCGTCGTGCCGGCCAGGGCCACCTCGTGCCAGACCAGCGACGTGGCCGCGGAGAGCGCCTTCGGCGCCAGCCACGGCGCCTCGGTGTAGTACATGTTGGTGACCACCAGCGCGGTGGCGGGGTGCTCGTGGAAGCGGTCGGCCATCTTGTCGAGCGAGAGGCGCACGTCCTCCAGGCTGATCTCCTTGCCCACCACGTAGAACGGCAGGGTGGGCAGCCGGCGATGCATCTCGCGCATCACCCGGGTCAGCACCGTGCCATCGCCCATGCCGGCGTCGAAGAGGCGCACGGCCGGCGGGGCGGGATGCAGATGCGCCAGCTCCATCGCCACACGGTTGGCGATGGTCTGCTTCTCGCCGCAGGTATTGACGAACAGCAGATACTTCTGCCGGTTGTCGAAGAAGCGGAAGTTGCGCGCCGGATCGCTCCGCATCGGCGCCGGCTCGGCCGGCGCGGAGGGCGCCGGCACCACGCGCACCAGTGGCATCAGCTCTGGCGGCGAGGTGGGCGCGCAGATGCCGCGGGTGGTGAGGAAATCGCTCACCCGCACCAGTGTCTCAGGCGTGATGCGCGCGCCGTCGCGCAGCCGCGACACGAACTTGCCGTCGTTGACGGCGCGGCGTCCGAAGGTGGACTCCGCCATGTTGGCCCGGCGACAGAACTCCGCGATGCTGTCGAGCAGCCCTACAGCTTCCTGCATGGTCGTCGCACGCTCCTTGAGTCTGGAGCCCCGCTCGACGCGGCTTCTTGGCCCCCCGTTTCGTCCCTCAAGCGCGAGGCTATTGGTCAAGTCGTTGGGAAGACAACCACAAATGGTTCGCATGGGGTAGTGGGACGAATCCCATAAGAGAGGCAATAGGGCAGTAAGGCAGTAAGGCAATAGGGCTACCGACGCCTACTTCCCTACTGCCTTACTGCCCTATTGCCTTGCTCAGATCGTCGCCGTCTCGAAGGTCGAGGGATGGAACAGCTCCTCGGGCCTTACCCGCCGCTCGGAGAGCCCCTGCCGATGATGGTGGTCCACGAACGCCTCCAGCACGTGGCGGTTGGCAGCGAAGCCGTACGACCAGAGGTCCGCGCCCAGCAGCCGCCTCGCATCTTGCAGCTGCTCCTCGACGAAGGGCAGCGTGACCTTGGTCGCCGAGGTGTCGGCGAGGCGCTCCATGCACACCCGCTTGGCCGCCGCGAAGGCTTTCAGCGCCGTCGCCGGCAGCCAGGGGTGGGCGTCCACCACCCCGCGCCGGATGCCAAGGATGTGCATGATCGGGAATATCCGCGTCCTCTTATAGTAGTCGATCGCGGCGGCGCGCGGGTCGGCGAACAGCCACCCGACCCGGCTCGCCTCGCCGAAGCAGGACGGCATGCGCGGGCCGATCAGCGCATCGATCTCGCCCCGTGCCAGCATGCCCGACAGCGTCGCCCCCTCGGGCGCCTCCGACACCCTCACATCGCCAGGGAGGCGGATGGCGATCTTCTCCTTCCGGCCCGGCTGCTCGATGCCGCCCCGCACCCATTCCACGTCGCCGGGCGCCACGCCGTAGTCGTCGTCGAGCAGGGCGCGCGCCCAGACATTGGCCGTGAGTTGATACTCCGGCACGCCCACCCGCCGCCCCTTGAGGTCCGCCGGCGCCTCGATGCCGCGGTCCTTGCGCACGTAGATCGAGGTGTGGCGGAAAGCGCGCGAGGGAAACACCGGCACGCCGACATAGGGGCAGTCCCCCGCCGCCGTCTTCACGGTGAACGAGCTCAGCGACAGCTCGCAGATGTCGAACTCCGCATGCCGGAAGGCCCTGAAGAAGATCTCCTCCGGCGCGAGCCGCAGGAAGACCGGATCGACGCCGTCGATCGGGACCTCGCCGTCGAGCAGCGGCCGCACGCGGTCGTAGTCGCCGACGGCGACGGATAGCCTGAGCTGGCCCACGGACGATGACCCCGATCGCATGGTTGGCTGCCGCCAAGGTGCACCGGCCAAGCCGGCATGGTCCACCGGAATCGCCGCGCCAGTCGCGACGAGAGTGGCCATGAGGAGCATCGATCCCTTGCCGCCGCCGGCTGCCATGGGTGACAATGACCGTCCTTGGGGCCCGATGCGCCCGATACGCCGTAGGACCTTGGGGATGGACGGCGGGGAGACCGATGGCTGAGCCTGCGCACGGCCGCACGGGGACGACGGAGACGGATCGGTCCTCCGGCCTGCGCTTGGGCCCGGACGCCGACGCGGTGCTCGTCGTCGAGGACGTGGCGAAGCGGTTCGAGACCCCGGACGGCCCGGTGACGGCCGTCGACGGCGTATCCTTCAGCGTCCGCAAGGGCGAGTTCCTGTCGGTCATCGGCCCGTCGGGGTGCGGCAAGACGACGGTCTTCAACATCATCGGCGGCCTGGAGCCCGAGTACCAGGGCCGGGTGCGCATCGGCGGGAAGGAGGTGCGCGGGCCGCATAAATCCATCGGCATGGTCTTCCAGGAGGAATCCGCCTTCCCCTGGCGGACGGTGCTGGAGAACGTCAGCTTTCCGCTGGAGATCGCAGGCATTCCGAAGCCGGAGCGCCACCAGCGGGCACGCCATTTCATCGCCATGGTCGGCCTCGCCGGCTTCGAGAGCCGCTACCCGTCCGAGCTGTCCGGCGGCATGCGCCAGCGCGTCGCCATCGCGCGCACGCTGGCCTTCGAGCCCACCATCCTGCTGATGGACGAGCCGTTCGCCGCCCTCGACGGGCAGACGCGGCTGCTGCTGGGCGACAAGGTGCTCAAGATCCAGCAGGACCTGGCGCAGACCACCCTGCTCATCACCCACAACATCACCGAGGCGGTGCAGCTGTCCGACCGCATTCTCGTGATGACCTTCCGCCCCGGCCGGGTGAAGCGCCTGGTCGAGATCGGCCTGCCGCGCCCGCGCACGTCCTAGATCGTCGGCAGCGAGGCGTTCGGGCGCTACGTCGCCCAGATCTGGAACGACCTGCGGGAGGAGGCGACGCGCGGCATGGCAGAGAGCGAGCTTGGCGCATTGGGCGGGAGTCCCTGACGATGGCGGTGGCGGCACGTGCGGTGAGGGCGCTGGCGCCGGCCGCTTTCGGCGTCACCACGATTGCGGCCGCGACAGCGGCGGTCGAATGGCTGCTGCGCACCGGCCTCCTCAACCGCTACATCGTTCCGCTTCCCTCGGAGGTCCTGGCCAGCGTCCCGCGCATCGTCGTGGAGGAGAATATCCTCGGCCCCTTCCTCGTGACCTCCAAGGAATGCCTCTATGCGATGCTGCTCGTCGCCGGGGTCGGGACCGCCGCCGGCACCCTGCTCTACCGTTTCGCCGCGCTGCGGGCCGCCACCGAGACCTGGGTGGCGGCGCTGGCGTCCGCGCCGTTCGCGCTCATGTACCCCCTTTTCCTCGTCCTGTTCGGTCGCACGACGACAACCGTCGTCGCCATGGGGTTCATCGCCGGCCTGCCGCCGGTCATCCTCAAGACCGTGGAGGGCCTGAGCGGTGCGCGCCGCGTGCTCATCGACGTCGGGCGGAGCTTCAATCTGACGGCCGGCCAGATGCTCACCAAGATCCTGCTGCCCGCGGCCCTGCCCACCATCTTCGTCGGCCTGCGGCTCGGGCTGATCTTCTGCCTCATCAACATCGTCGGGGTGGAGTACATGATCAACTTCGGCGGGCTCGGCTACGTCATCAACGACCTCGCCGAGCGTTACGACCTGCCCGGCACCTATGCCGCCATCGGCTTCGTCATCCTCACCAGCGTGCTGTTCTTCATCGTCACCGAACGGATCGAGCGATGGCTTCGACCGCAGTCTTAGTTGGCGGCGCCGGCCGCGGCGCCCACCCCCACGCACGCCGCGTCGCCGCGATCCGCTTGGGGCTCGCCGCCACGGTCGTGGCCCTGTGGGAGGCCGCCTCGGCATCGGGGCTGTTCTACCGCGACGTCATCCCCTCGCTCCTCGCCATCGGCCGCGCCCTCGGCACCCTGGCGGTCAGCGCCGACTTCTACGGGCATCTCGCGGTGTCGCTGATGGAGATAGCTCAGGCGCTGGCCATCGGCAGCGGGCTCGGCATTGCCGTCGGGCTCGCGCTCGGCGGCAGCCGGTTCTTGAGCCGCGCCTTCGAGCCCTATCTCTACTACCTCGGCCCGACGCCCAAGATCGTGTTCTTCCCCGTCATGATCATGTGGTTCGGCGTCGGCCCGGCCTCGAAGGTGGCCCTGGGCGCGCTTTCGTGCTTCTTCCCCGTCGTGCTCATGGTGGCGGCCGGCATGCGCCAGATCGATCCGGTGCTGATCCGGGTCGGCAGGAGCTTCCATGCGAGCCCGCTGCAGATGGCCCTCAAGGTCCACCTGCCTGCCATGCGGGCATCGATCCTCAATGGTGTGCGGCTCGGCCTCGGCGTCGCCGTTGTCGTCACCGTGCTCGCCGAGACCAAGCTCTCCAGCGCCGGGATAGGCTACCTCATCATGCGCGCCTACGCGGTGTTCGACATGCCGCGCCTCTACGCCATGCTGATCGTGCTGTTCGCGCTGGCCATCGCCGCCAACGAGCTCTTGGGCCGCTACGCCGGCGAGTCCGTATCGGGTAGACCATAGGTTCGAAGCAACGAGCAGGGGAGGAAGTCCATGCAAAGGGCAACGTATTCGTATTGGATCGGACTGCTTGCCGTCACGGCGCAGGTGATGCTGGCGGCGACGACGGCACGCGCGGACGACGCCTTGAGGCTCGCGATCGGCCAGCGCGGCAACTGGGAGACGGCGATTGCCGAGATCGGGTCGCGCGCCGGCATCTTCAAGAAGCACGCACTGAGCCTCCAGCTCACCTACACCTCGGGTTCCGGCGAGACGATGCAGACCGTGATCGGCGGCGCGGTCGATATCGGGGTCGGCGTCGGCACCGCCGGTGCCATGTCCGCCTTCGTGAAGGGCGCGCCGGTGCGCGTCATCGCCTCAGCCACCGTCGGCTCCGACGACCTCTACTGGTACGTCAAGGCGGACAATCCCTTGAAGAGCCTGAAGGAGGCAACGGAGAAGACCACCATCGCCTACTCCACCGCGGGCTCCTCCACCAACCTGCTCGTGCTCGGCCTCATCAAGACCTACGGCCTCAAGTCCCAGCCCACCAAGACCGGCAGCCCGCCGGCGACGCTCACCGCCGTCATGTCGGGCCAGGTGGATGTCGGCTGGGCGGCGCCGCCGTTCGGCCTCAAGCAGCTCAAGGAAGGCAAGATCCGCATCGTCGCCCGCGGCAGCGAGGTGCCCTCCACGCGCAACCAGACCGTACGCACCGTCATCGTCAATGCCGGCAAGCTCGCCAAGGACAGGCCCGTGATCGAGCGTTTCGTGACCGCCTATACGGAGGCCCTCGACTACATGTACGCGAGCCCCGAGGCCTTGAAGCACTACAAGGACTTCTCCGGCATCGACGAAACCCTCGCCAAGCAGACCATGGCCGAGTTCTATTCCAGGGCCGCGCTCGATCCCTACCGCATCGAGGGCCTCGACGGCGTGATGGCTGACGCCATTGCCCTCAAGTTCCTCAAGGAGCCGCTCAACAAGGAGCAGCTGGCGGAGCTGTTCCAGGTGCGGAAGAAGTGAGGGAATAGGGGAGTGGGGAGTAGGGAATAGGAACCAGATGGCACGGTCGCTACTCCCTACTCCCCCCACTTGGCGTGAGGGGGACAGTCGTGCTCGCCCCGGACCGCCGATCAGGTCCCCACCACCAGCGGCGCCGTCAGTCGCCGCAGCGTTGCGAGCGCGCTGAGCGCTGTGATCTTGCCGGTGCGGGGGTTCTCTTCTGATGGGATGTTCTCGATCGTCATGGTCAGGTCGGCGGAGTCGGAGCGCACCGTGATGGTGTGGGTGTTGCGCGTCACCGTCGGGTCGGCCCACACCTCGACCTCGGTCGCGTCAGGGCCGATGCCGGCGAGCGACAGGGCAACGGCGACGTTGACATTGGCGGGGAACCCGGCGATCGCCGCCCGCGCGCTGCCCTCGAACACCTTGAGCGGCGTCTTGAGCCCCGCCAGATCGAGGCCGCGCGCCACGATGAGCGGCGCCCCGGCAAGGCCCGCCGGCGGCTTGCGCGTGACGATCCGCACCGACGCGATCTTGCCTTCCGCCGCCGCCCGCACCGCGTCGAGCCCGAGCAGCGCGCCGGTCGGCACCACGATGCGCGCGCCGGTGACCCCCGCCCGCTCGACCAGATCCATGTGGTCGATCAGCGCCCCGACCGAGAGGGGCATGAGGATGCGCCCGCGCTCGATGGTAGGCGCGGCGACGGCGGCGAAGTGCTGCGCGGGCAGGCATTCGACGACCACGTCGGCTGCCGCGGCCAGTTCCGCGAGGTCCGCGAGCCGCGGCACCGACCTGAAGTCGCCGATCGCGCTGCCGGCCTTGGCGCGATCGCGCGCCGAGACGGCAACGAGGGAGAGACCCGGCACCCGCCCGGCATCGACGGCACGCGCCACCGCCAGTCCGATCGCGCCGAGGCCAGCGATGGCGAGCTTCACCCTTGCGCCTCCTAGAGCCTGCAGCCGGCCGCACAAGCCCGGATTGAGCCGCGCCGCTGCAGCGGCGTCAATCGAAATATGGCGCCATCCCTGCTATGGTATCGCCGTCACTTTGGAGAGGACGGGTCGCCCAATGGGGTCAGACCCGCAGGGTCTGACCCCATGCAGCGCATCGGCTTCACCTCCGGCTCCTTCGATCCGGTCACCAACGGCCACCTCGATGTCATCGCCCGCGCCGCGCGCATGGTCGACCGGCTGGTGGTGGGCATCGGCGCGCATCCCGGCAAGACGCCGCTGTTCGCCACCGACGAGCGCATCCGGATGCTCAAGGCCGAGACCGCGCCGATCGCGCAAGCCGCCGGCTGCCACATCGAGATAGTCACCTTCGCCAACCTGACTGTGGACGCCGCCAAGGCGGCCGGCGCGACGGCAATCTTTCGCGGCCTGCGCGACGGCACCGATTTCGACTACGAGATGCAGATGGCCGGCATGAACGGCACCATGGCGCCCGGCATCGACACGGTGTTCCTGCCCGCCAGTCCGTCCGTGCGCCACATCACCGGCACGCTGGTGCGACAGATCGCGCTGATGGGCGGCGATGTGTCGGCATTCGTCTCGCCCGCCGTGGCTGGAGCGCTGGCTGGGAAGAAGAGGTGAGCTGGTGAGATGGTGAGTGGTGAGTTTGGGCTGGCGCCCTTGATGCCCGCTGCGTTCATCAATCCGGCGAAAAAACAGAGTGGTTACCAAGGCTCACGAGAGCGGCGGCAGGGGCTTTCACACGCTGAGATGGAATCCTGAGCTTAGCCGCAACGCCAACGGGCCACTCACCATCTCACCACTCACCATCTCACCACCGCCGCAGAAAGGCCATAAGCGGCGTGTCTGTCGCGCCGTTCGTTGCGGCCCCTAGCGTTGGCCGGTCTTCCAGCTTCCATCCAGCAACAAGCCGTTGGAGCCCACTCGTGTCCCGCATCGCGATCAGTCTCGTGCTGGCCCTTTCTGCGCTCGCCGCGACCGCCGGCGCCCCCGCCGCCCAGGCCCCCGACCCCCAGAACACCCTCGTCATCGAGCTGAAGACCGGCAACGTGCTGATCAAGCTGCGGCCGGATCTGGCGCCGAAGCACGTAGAGCGTGCCAAGACGCTGGCCCGGCAGGGCTTCTATAACGGCGTCAAGTTCCACCGCGTGATCGACGGCTTCATGGCCCAGACCGGCGACCCAAAGGGCGACGGCACCGGCGGCTCCAGCCTCCCCGATCTGCCGGCCGAGTTCTCGCCCTATGTCTACCAGCGCGGCACCATCGGTGCGGCGCGCACCCGCGACCCCAACAGCGCCAACAGCCAGTTCTTCATCTGCTTCGACAATGGCTGTGCACAGGCAGGTCTCACCGGGCAGTACACGGTCTGGGGCGAGGTAATCGAGGGCATGGAGCACGTGGACAGGATCGCCAAGGGCGAGCCGCCCCGGAACCCCGATGTGATGCTGAAGGTGTATGTGCTGGCCGATGTGAAGAAGTGAGGCAGTGGGCAGTAGGCAGTGGGCGACGGTGCTATGTCCGAGCAAAAGACTGTCATGACCTCGTACAGAGATATCTGATCGTCTGGCAGGAGGCGATGGATCTCGCCGAAATGGCCTATCGACTGACGGCACGTTTTCCAAGGGATGAAGCCTATGGGTTGACGTCGCAGCTCAGGCGCAGCGGTACTTCGATTCCCGCCAACATTGCAGAGGGGTATGGCCGAGACAGCAAGGGGGCGTATCTTCAGCATCTGCGCGTCGCTCAAGGATCGCTCAAGGAGTTTGAGACCCACGCCCTTCTGGCAGAGCAGTTGGGCTCGCAGACAATGGTATCGTTGTGACGTTGCTCGCGAAGGCTGAGCGGGTTGGCAAGCTTCTGCGCGCCCTCATCCGGGCGTTGGAGAATTCGAGCTGACCATCCCCAGAATTCCATCGCCCACTGCCCACTGCCCACTGCCCCTCTCAGAAACGGAGTCCTGAAATGGCCACCCCCGACCCCGAGAACACCCTGATCCTGGAAACCACCAGGGGCCGCGTTGTTATTGCCTTGCGTCCGGACCTTGCCCCCCAGCACGTCGAGCGCGTCAAGACGCTGGCGCGGGAGGGCTTCTACGACGGCATTGTGTTCCACCGCGTGATCGAGGGCTTCATGGCCCAGTGCGGCTGCCCGCAGGGGCGCGGCACCGGCGGCTCGAGCTATCCCAACCTGCCGGCCGAGTTCAGCGCCGAGCCGCACGTGCGCGGCACCTGCTCGATGGCGCGCTCCCAGAGCCCCAACAGCGCCAACAGCCAGTTCTTCATCTGCTTCGCCAACGCCGGCTTCCTCGACAAGCAGTACACGGTGTGGGGCAAGGTGATCGAGGGCATGGACAACGTCGACAAGATCAAGCGCGGCGAGCCGGTGGCGAACCCCGACAAGATCGTGTCGATGAAGGTGGCAGCCGACGCGTAGGGCAGCGCGGCCACGTTACTCCGGGCGGGCCGCCCCCATGCAACGCTGCGCCCATCCGCCTGGGCGCCCGGCCTACGGCAACGTCGCGAGCAGCGCGAGGCCGGCGACCATGAGCAGCGACAGCAACGTCGAGATGTTGATATCGCCCGGCTCCTTGACGCGGACGATGCGCACGGTCTCGCGCACGACCTCGCGGGTGGCGGTGCCCTGCGGGTCGCGCGCGCGGACCCAGCCCCAGACGAAAAGCCCAAGAGAGCGGGTGCGCTTCCACAGCTCCGCCGGCGCGCGCTGCCACCCGTACTTGAGGAAGAAGACGGTCGCGATCAGCACCGCGATCTGCAACAGCGTCGAGACCCAGCCCGAGATCAGGAACCAGACGACCCACCAGACGAGGCCCAGGACGCTGAACAGTGCCCACGCAATCCAGACGACGATGTCCATGGCGCTCCGCTTTCCCAAAGCTCAGACCGGTCGTACGCAAGGATGGCGGGAGTGGGACGGGGCCGCATGCCGCAGCGCATAATACGGTTGCAAAAATACGGATGGGCAAGGGAAAGCGGGAAGGCCGCGCCCGACCCAAGGGAGGAGAAAGGTCGGGCGCGGCGGAGGCGGATGCATTGCACACCCGCCAGGGTGCCGGCGTCGCACGCTTGGATCAGTGGCCCCGTGCCAAGCCTGAGATAGGGCGGCGTCCCGGCGACTGCATCCCCGGAATGTGGGAGAGTTGTGCGGTGCCCGCGAGATTGCGCTGCACCGCGACGGTGTCGTAACCATCCCCGCCGATCGGCGTAGCCATCGCCGCCGACAGGACGTGTCGGCGCCGCAACAAACGGGGATCCACCATGGGTTTCGCCAAATCTCTCTCTCCATATCTGCTCTCGGTTCTCCGCATCATGACCGGGCTGCTGCTGTTGCAGCACGGGGCGGGCAAGTGGCTCGGCTTCCCTGCGGGAGTGACGGGCTATCCGCAATCGTTCTCGAACCTCATATCCGGTCTGCCAGGCAGCTTTATCAGCAGCGGCATGGCCGGCCTGTTCGAGATCGTCGGAGGCGTGCTGATCATTCTCGGCCTCTTCACCCGCCCGGTGGCCCTCATCCTGTCCGGCATGACAGCGGTGGCCTATTTCTACGTGCACGCTCCGCGCGGCTTCTACCCGATCCTCAACGGCGGCGAGCTGGCTGCGCTCTACGCGTTCGTCTTCCTCTACCTTTTCGCAGCCGGCGGCGGCGCCTGGTCTCTCGACCGGCTGTGGCGCAGCGACAAGGACTGAGCGCCCGCAGGCCGTATCCGGCCGGGAGGGCTGTCTAGCCGTCCGACGGCCTGGGTCTGCGAGATCGCGCAGATCCCAGGCTGTCAACCATGAGCGACCATAAGATCCGGAGGGCGGGAACCAATTCTGCGTCGCAGCTTTGATGTGACGTTATCGGATCGCAGCCACGCGTCCCGCCCCATGCGCAAGCCGAAACCGACAGACCGCCGCCATCGCCGGAAGGCCCAGAAGACCAAGCGATCGCCGGCCCGGCTGCCAGCCCAGTCGCCAGCCAAGTGGTCCCAGCAGGTCACCCGCACCAGCAACGCGCTGGACCTGGAGCCAGACGTTTTCAGCAAGCGTTCTCCCGCCGCCGTCGCCCGCTCGCTCAAGCGCTCGGCCGAGGCGAGCGGCCGCCGCAAGGCGGAACCGTACCGCTCGGCGATGTCGATGCTGACCTTCTACATCAACCGGGCCGGCAGGAACCTTTCCGAGGCGCGTCGCGGCGTGCTGGAGCGCGCCAAGGACGCACTGCGCAAGGCGTTCGGGCGGGGATGACGGGTCACGGCAGAGGGCGAAGCCGAACGCGGGCCGGGCTCGATCGTGACAATGGCACCGACGATGCGATCGCCAAGCTCGAGCGTTTTCCACTCGATGTGGATCGCGCCAGGACGTGGAGGTG
>JBAPMW010000747.1:0-8208 GCA_049278815.1 Hyphomicrobiaceae bacterium | reverse complement strand
CTTCTGCACCTTGTCGAGGGCAATGACATCGGGTAGCGGCAGGTCGGTCTTGGCGAGCAGCGTACGCGTGTAGTTCTCATCGAGAACTTTGCCCAGCAGCATGACCACGACGCGATGGCCGGAATCGAATTCGAAGTCCGGCAGTGGGAAGCCCCTGGCACGCTGGATGCGAAAAGACTTTGGGATTCCGCTGCCCAGCGTGTCGATCATATTGAGTTCGACCATCGCGTTGGCGAGTAAGCGATTACGGTAGCGGTCCGGCGGTGAGTCCGCATTGATGACATTGATCACCGAGCCAGGAATGAAGGCACCCAGATTAGTGAAAGTCAGCGAATCCTCCCGCTCAACCACCGAGATGCGGCCATTCAACGTATAGTCCTGATGGGCCACGCAGTTGTGAAGGATCTCGCGGAGCACCCAGGGATCGTATTGCAGAAACTGATCAGGGAACAATGTGCTGTCGCGCATGAACTGGTATGGCGTGTTGCGGATGCGCCCCGCCAGCTCGCTCGTAGCGACAATGAACGGCGGCAGGTAATGATGAGAGTCCCGGTCGGTGCCGTCGGAGTGCTTAAGCACCCACGTCATTCTGGGGTCCGCGGGTGATAGCATGTGAGCAGCCTCGGGCTTGCCGAGGAGCAGCAATGCGGTGCGCGTGACGGCGCCGGACCGCGTAACTCTGGCTTTGTTTAGGAATGTCTTGTCGTCCCAGTCGTCCGCTTCGGCAGCGAGCTTGGGATGCTTGGTCTTGAAGGCTTTGCGTGCGAGGGCGACAGCGTCGGAATCGAGATCGGCCAGCGTCGCCTCTCTCAGCACCTCGGCCGACCAGTCGTTGTTTTGTCCGCGTATCTGGTCCAGCTCGGCTAGGCTCAGCGAGCCGATAGAACTCCCCTCGCGTCCATAAAGGTGACCTTTCCAGGTCACGGCGATGCCGGGGGATGCGGAAGGGATCTGGAGCATCAGAACCCGTTTGCCGTCGACAGTCAGCTCATGGATCTCGCGAAAGGTGGTTCGGTACGGCGTATGGTCGGCGACGTATTTCTTGAGCTCATTCTGCGCTGCGGCGCCACGGCGGTAGTCGGTCCCAACCACCACGCGCCTGCCCGCTGCGTCACGGTGCGAGTCGTGGACGCCGAGGATGAGCCACGCATCGTGCCTGCCCTTGAGGTTGGCCTCGTTGGCCAACGCCGCGAAATATTGGCCGACTTTCTCGGTATCGAAGGACGTCTTTGCTTCCTTGAACTCGACCCACTCGGCCTCATCCGTCGTCTGGCGGAGGGCGTCGAGAAGCTTGTGAAGGTCTCGGTGCAGCATCGCGGGTTGGGGATGTGGCGCCTTGGCGCAGTGAGTCCGCCCACGTCATAGCACTTTCCCCAACGGGGTCTACAGCACCATGCCCGCCCTCACTTCCCCGCCGCACCGTTGTGTGTGCATGTCCCCTTCCCATTCGCCGCCCGCTTGGTCCAGGCCTGGTCGCGCTTCAGGAAATCGTGGAGCATCTTGCCGGGCTCGGGGCGGAAGCGGTCGCCGGGGACGGCGAAATCGGCCATGCGGTCGAGGCGGAAGGTGCGGAAGTCGTCGCGCAGCTCGCACCAGGCCGAGAGCATCCAGACGGGGCCGTAATAGGCGAGGCAGAGCGGCCGGACGATACGCTGCGACTGCTCGGCCTGGGCGTCGCGGTAGGAGAAGCGCACCTTGAGCTGGCCGCGGAGCGCACGCCGCAGCTCGGCCACGTCGAAGGCGATGGCCTCCATGTAGTGGTGCGGCGGGGCCAGCAGGGCGGTGTTGGCCATGTAGTCGCGCAGGCGGTCGGGGACGACGGCCTGCACCTTGGCGATCACATCGCTCGCCGCCGCCGCCAGCTCCGAGTCGGCCCAGGACTCGACGATGCGCGCGCCCAGCACCAGCGCCTCGATCTCCTGCTCCTTGAACATCAGCGGCGGCAGGTCGAAGCCGGCCTTGAGCACGTAGCCCACGCCCGCCTCGCCCTCGATCGGCACGCCCGACGCCATCAGGTCCTGGATGTCGCGGTAGATGGTGCGCTCGGAGACCTCCAATGCGGCGCTCAAGTCGCGGGCGCGCACCAGGCCCCGCCGGCGCAGGGACTGGATGATCTCGAACAGTCGGTCGGCGCGGCGCACGGCTGGCCCTCCCCCTTTGGCTGGTGGGGACCCTAGCCTATCGCTCCTGACACCACATTGTCAGGAGCGTGTCAGGGCTCCTGACAGAACCTGGCACGGCCCTCCCGCATAACGCGGCAACCAACGCACAAAAAGGAGGGCGTCGATGACCTGCCCCGTGACCACCTGCATGAGCCTCACGCCGCCAGCGGCGGACTCCGGCCAAGCTGCCGGCCTCGTCCGCAAGGCCTGGCGGGCGTATTGGGACTGGCGCGCCCGCAGGGTGACCGTGATGATACTCAGCTCGCTCGACGCCCGCACGCTGCGCGACATCGGCATCAGTCCCGGCGAGATCGAGTCGCTGGTGCAATGCCACGACGATCGCCGCCACCGGCGCTACGATGCGAGCTGGCTGTGGCGGGGCCGCTAAACTAGAGCGCGTCGAGCAGAGGGCCGCGGCCGCAGCATCCGGCGCTGTAGCTGCACCGCCGCGGCCGTTGAAGACGTGGCCGAGACCCTGCCTTGAGGCACTCTCTCATCAGACTATCAGGCTCTTTCCAGAATGGCGTCAATGAGCGCCTCGACATTGGATGCCGAATAAGCGGCGCTGTCGTACAAATCTGACAAGCCCGACAGACCCTCGAAGGTGTACGTCACGAGACCGGAGTCGAGGATCTCTAGGCATGTTACGTCTATCGTCCGACCTTTGCGCGTCGGGAAAAGAAATCCGGTATCGCTGAATTCATCAACCTGCAGTTGGTGCTGGTAGAGTCTCAGGGTCTTGCCCTCAACATCCGCAATGAACGCAGTTCGACCGTCGTCGCGCGGAGAGGGTGAAGCTGCCCAGTCGATCTTCTTCTCCTGGGTCAGTTGCAGAAGCTTAGTGATGAACTGTGCAGCCCTACTAATCTTGTCCAAAAGAGTCATTCTCAAGCTCCCAGTTGACGCTCCTGGATGACGCCCTTGAGATGGTCTGTGAAGCCGTTCAAGGCTGCGATCGAAGCCCACGCCTCTGCCACGCTGAGATGACCACCGGGCCTCTCTATCTTACCTAAGAGGGCGTCGATCCCAAGTGCTTTCTGGTGTGGCTGTGAGAGCTTCTGCTTTATCATCTTCAGGTTAGCCGCACATTTGGCCAGCTCGATGTCAAACAACCTTTTTATACTGACCTCATTGTAGCTATCCATTAAACCTACTAATTTGCTTGAATTTGCGGTCATCGCGTCTAGCAGCACCGGCAGACGCACCCGTGCAATCATCTCCGCCCGAAGCTGCTTGATCCCGTACGCAGCATAGCCGGAGGCCACGAGTGAAAGGATCGAAATGACCCCCGAGATCCATGATAGGTAATCGGATGGTCCAATGGACATACGTCGTTCCCCGGGCCAATCGCAATTTCGGCCGCTCCTTGCCGCAAGCTGTGTTCAGCAGCCTGCGGCAGCGCGGCGCCAATAGGAATCGGTTCTCTTGGGTACTGCCCAAATCTACAGTCCAAGGTGCATCTGCGCAAGCCCATCAGAACCTGTTCTTGCGCTCCCTGATCTCGGCGAAGACCTGCCACTCCGGCTTCCCCTCCAGCCCAAGCCGCCTCTGGATCGCGGGCACGTGGGGGCGCAGGAAGGGATTGGTGTCGAGCTCCAGGCCGATGGTGGTGGGCAGCGTGGCCTTGCCGGCGGCGCGCATCTCGTCCACCGCCTTGGCACGCTTCTGCAGGGCGGCGCTGTCGGGCTCGATGGTGAGAGCGAAGGCGGCGTTGGCCTGGGTGTACTCGTGGCCGCAGTAGACGACCGTGTCCCTGGGCAGCGCCATCAGCTTCCTGAGCGACTCCCACATCATCTGCGGGGTGCCCTCGATCACCCGGCCGCAGCCCAGGGCGAACAGCGTGTCGCCGACGAACGCGGCCTCGGCGGACGGGATGACATACGTGATGTGCCCCGCGGTGTGCCCCGGCGTGTCCAGCACCTGAACCCGGTGCGATCCGAAGGTGAACGCATCGCCCTCGCCCACCTTCTCGTCGATGCCCGGCACCTTGGCGGCCTCGTTGCGCGGGCCGACGATCTTGCAGCCTGTGGCAACCTTCAGCTCGGCATTGCCGCCGGTGTGGTCGCCGTGATGGTGGGTGGTGAGAATGTGCGTCAGCGTCCAACCCTTGTCCTTCAGCGCTGCCAGCACCCTGGAGGCCTCGGGCGCGTCAACGGAGGCCGTGACGCCCGCCTCCGGGTCGTGGATCAGCACGCCGAAATTATCCGACAGGCAGGGAAACTGGTGGATCTGGAGCGCGGCCATGGGCTTACTCTCCTGCGTGTGCCTGGATTCTTACCTGAAGGGATCTTTGACAGAACGAGTCCGACATTGGAAGTGCGCGTCAGGCGGCATCGATCGCAAGACCCGCGCAACCCGAGGCATCTCGGATACCCAGCGCAGGAGCCGCAAAGCCTCGGCCGAGGGCGCTGAAGTCCCAGATATGTCTGGCTAAGCTTAACCGCTCCTTAAACGCCTGCCGCTAGCGTCCCGGTGCGGGGCGGCGCGGGGCCGCTGGCCGCGCGGGATAGCTTTGGGCTGAGGGAGCGGCGCCGGGCGATGGGGCTTTTCAAGCCATCACAGGCAGCAGCCGGCGCGCGCCCGCGCGCGTCGCTTGACCCGTTTCCGCGGCCGCCACGGCGGCGCCGGCGTGTCCGCCGGATCGCGCGATTCGTGGGCTCCACGCTCGCCTTCCTCATGGTCGGGGCGGGCCTGCTGATGGCCTCCGCCTTCTCCTACTACTCCTCGGCCATCCCCGATCCGCTGGCGCTGCGCCAGAAGCAGAAGGCGCCGCTGACGATCCGGGTGCTCGCCCGCGACGGCTCGGTGCTGGTCGAGCGCGGCGCCGCTGCGCCCAACGTCCCCGTTGACCTCTTGCCCCGCCACCTGATCGACGCCGTGCTGGCCATCGAGGACCGCCGGTTCTACTCCCACTGGGGCGTCGACCCCGTCGGTCTCGCCCGCGCCGTCGTCGCCAACTACCACGCGGGCCGCGTGGTGCAGGGCGGCTCGACGATCACGCAGCAGCTCGCCAAGAATATCATCGTCAACTCGGAGCGCACGCTGGCGCGCAAGATCGAGGAGCTGGTGCTGGCGCTGTGGCTGGAGCTGCGGCTCAGCAAGCCCGACATCCTGGAGATCTACCTCAACCGCGTCTACTTCGGCGCCGGCGTCTACGGCGTGGAGGCGGCAGCGCGGCGCTTCTTCGAGAAGGGCGCCCGCGATCTCACCCTCGGCGAGGCAGCGGTGCTGGCGGGCCTCCTCAAGGCCCCTTCGCGCTACTCGCCGGCCTGGAACCCGGCGCTGGCGCGCGAGCGCGGGCAGATGGTGCTGGCCAGGATGGTGGAAGCCGGGTTCATTGCGCCCGAGCAGGGCCAGCCCGGCGTCATCGAGGAGGTGCGCTTCGCCGAGCAGCGGGTGATGCGCGGCGACACCGGCGTGGAGTACGCCGTCGAGGCCGCACTGGACGAGCTGCCAGCCCTGCTCGCCGGCAGCGAGGGCGATCTCGTGGTCGAGACCACCATCGATGCCAAGCTGCAGCGGCGCGCCCAGCAGATCGTGCGCGACCTCCTCGATTCGGAGGGCCGCAGCCTCGATGCTGCCCAGGCCGCCCTGGTGCTGATGGGGCTCGACGGTGGCGTGGCCGTGCTGGTGGGGGGGAGGTCCTACGCCGAGAGCCAGTTCAACCGCGCCACCAAGGCGCGGCGCCAGCCGGGCTCGACCTTCAAGCCGTTCATCTACCTCACCGCCCTGGAGAGCGGCCTCACGCCGGACAGCGTGGTGAAGGACGCACCCGTCAGCCACGGGGGTTGGAGCCCGCGCAACTTCGACGGCCGCTACAGCGGCCCCGTGTCGCTGCGCGAGGCGCTGGCGCGCTCGCTCAACGCCGCGACGGTGCGGCTCGCCCTGAGCGTAGGCATCGCCCGCACGGCAGAGACGGCCAGGCGGCTGGGCATCGGCTCGGAGCTGCGCCTGGACGCCACCCTCGCGCTCGGCACCTCCGAGGTGACGCTGCTGGAGCTGACGGGCGCCTACGGCGCCTTTGCCAGCGGCGGCAAGCGCGTCACGCCGTACCTGGTGGAGCGCGTGCGCACCGGCGCGGGACAGGTGCTCTACAAGCGGCAACGGCCGCCCGACGAGACGGTGGTGGCCCCACAGCACGTGGGCGCCCTCAACGACATGCTCAACGCCGCCCTGATCCTCGGCACCGGCAAGCGCGCCGCCATCCCGCTGCACCCGGCTTGCGGCAAGACCGGCACCGCCCAGGACTTCCGCGACGCTTGGTTCATCGGCTACACGGCCCACTTCGTGGCCGGCGCCTGGGTCGGCAACGACGACCGCCACCCCATGAAGCGCGTGGCCGGCAGCACGCTGCCGGCCAAGCTCTGGCGCGAGATCATGCTCATCGCCCACGAAGGCCTGCCGCCCCTCACGCTCCCCGGCACCGAGCCGGCGTCGCCGCTGCCAATGGGGGCGGGGGCGGACCTGGGCTTCGAGATGGCGGCCGACCCGCCGGGGCCGCCGAGGCGGTAGATGCCATGCATCATGTGCAGCGATTGACTTCAGGATCGGACAACAGGGGGCAGGGGGGCAAGGGATCGGGGGCGCCAACTCGTCGGACTCAGGCCGGGCTAAGCAGGCTTTCCGTGGCAGACCAACGCTTCGGAGCCATTGTCTCGAGGCGCTCGTGTGCAGCCTCTGCGAGGCGTCGCGGGTTGTCGTCACATCGATGGCGCCCCCCTGCCCTTCTGTGCACTGGGTTCCCGCCTTCGCGGGAATGACGCAAGTTGAGAGCGCGCAACCTCGCCACAGCCGTCATCCCCGCGAAGGCGGGGACCCAGGTCACGTTACCACAGGGGATCGATCGACGTTCGAGTGCGCCGGCGCTTGCCGCAGCCATTCGTAGCCGCAATCGATCCGTTGGGCGCAAGAAGAAAGTCTGCTTTGGCTTAGCTCCTGAAGCCCGGTCCCTCGTCCTACGCATCGGCCGGATGCCGGGCGGCCGTCACCGAGCCGTTGCTCCTGTTGAACGCCTCGATGGACGGCGCATCGCGCTCTGACGTGGCCCCGCCCTCCTGGTGCGGCTGCTGACGCTGGCAGGACTGGCCCTCGAAGCTCGCGCCCTCGTCGATCGACAGCATCTTGTGGTAGATGGCGCTCTCGACGCAGGCGGTGTCCTGCAGCACGACGCGGTTGGCGCGGATGGTGCCCTTCACCCTGCCCCGCACGATCGCCTCCTCGGCGACGATGTCGCCGCTCACGGTGGCATCGCGGCCGATGATCAGGTTGGCGCAGTGGATGTCGCCGGCGACCTGTCCCTCGACGCGCACATCGCCCTGGCTCTCCAGGTTGCCGGTGATGGTGAGCCAGGCGTCGATCACGGATTGGGTGGGGGATACGATGTGCGTGCGCGGGGCGTTGGCGGCAGGGTCGGCTGCGGGCCGGGCCACGGACAGGGGGCGGCTCGCGGCGGCGCTTTCGGCGGGCTTCTTGCTGAACAGCATGTCGGGTCTCTCCTGCGGCCTCCTGCTGAGGCGATTGGGCGCCTGGCGATGGCGAGCGCCGCAGGCGCCGGTCGCGCCGCCGGGCTTGCCGGCACGCTAGGCAGGCAGACTTGATGGGAGCTTAACAATCGAATTCTTCTAACCGCTTGATTGGAATTGGTAAATTCTATCTGACCACGTCCCGATGCAGCGCCGCCTCGTGGGCGTGGGGCGCGCGCGGGAGGATGGCCTTCTCCTGCGGCGCGCGAGGCGAGATCAGGCCTTGGTCGGATAGCCCTGCAGGTCGTCGAGGTCGGAGGCGTCGGTGCCGGGGTCGTCGGGGGCGCGCGGGGGGACGAAGATCTTGGGCTCCACGGGTTTGCGGGGGCGTGGGCGGGGAGCCGGACCGCCGGGCACTGTCGGAACATCCCCCACAACGGCGTCGGCTTCCTCGGCCGGCGGCGGCAGCACCGGCACAGCCGGCACAGGGGGCGGCCCAGGGGGCGGCGCAGAGAGAGGCGGCACGGAAGCGGGAGGAGGCAGCGACGCCGGAGCTTCTGCGGCGATCGGCGCGCTGGCGATCG
>JBAPMW010000746.1:0-3723 GCA_049278815.1 Hyphomicrobiaceae bacterium | reverse complement strand
GTCCAACTGCGGGTTTTAGGTTCAGTCCTTGTGTGGGGGATGAAACGCAACGGTACCCGTCGCATGGTCATCGCCGTAGTCGTCCTCGTAGACTTCCTCGCCACAAGAACACACTTTTATTCGCAGGAATTTCATATTGGATAATGTTTTCAGAATTTCGGGAACTTAAGGAATACGGCCTTTAGCATTGATTTCGACACACTTTCCGCCGCGGCTCGACCGGCTACTCCGTGCGCACGATGCGCACATCGTCGAGCCAGACTTTCCCCGAGACCAGCTGCTCCGACGGCATGCGGGCGTCGAGCACAAGGCGCAGGTGCTGCGCCCGGCAGCCTGTCGCCGGCACCGTGAACGCCACCTCCATCTCGGTCCAGACCGGCGCAGGGCCGAGGATCATGGGGCTTTGTCCGATCGGCGGACCGCCGTCGGCGCAGGCGATGCGCCAGACGAGACCGCGCGGGCCGACCAGCTCGCCGCGATGTCGGGTTTGCAGGCGATAGACCCCGGGCGGCAGCATGAGGGTCTGCCCGGCGCCGGCGAGGTCCACGCGGCCCGGCCCCAGGGCGATCAGCAGCGCCCGCTCGCCCGGACGGTCGGGCCGCGCGGCAATCCCGGCCGTGGCCCCCTTCCCGCCGCGGATGCTCCAGTCGAACGGCAAGCCCGAGGGCACCAGCTCGAAGCCCCCATTGAACAGGGTGCCGGCGCCCGCGAGCTGCGAGGCGGGCAGAAACTGCAGCCAGGCGTAGTAGGCGAGCTCGTAGAGCTTGTGCTGCACCAGCAGATGCACATACTCGCGGATATCGGCGAGCGTGGGGGCGTCCGGCGTCTGCCGCACGGCGAGGAGCAGCCGCAGCGGGGTGCGGGCATCCGTTACCGCCCGCGGCAGGGCCGAGAAAAAGGCGCGCCGCCAGGGCGGATTGGCCGCCAGCAGCTGCTCCAGGCCATCGACCGCCTCCGGCGTCTCGGCCATCCGCCCCAGCACCGGCAGCACCTGCTGCAAGGCCTGGGTGCGTGTCCTGAGGAGCACGTCGGCATAGTGCAGCGCGCGGACGTAGTCCTTCCGGTCGTAGGCGTCCTTCAGCAGCCAATGCGCCGCCCAGCTGTCCTGCACCGAGCGGTGGCCTGCGGCCCCCATGAGAGCCCTGGCCCGCGCCTCGTCGCCGCCCGCATGCGCCACCTGGCCAAGGATGCGCAAGGCGCGGGCATCGACCGGATCGCCGGCCAAGGCCGTCTCGGCCCAGGCACGGACCATGGCACGGACCTCCGCGTGCGCGGTGCCAGCAGCCGGATCGAAGCGGGCCTCGGCGAGGTTCAGGAGCGCGTGGGGGTCGCCCGGACTGAGCCACAGGGCGGCCTGCGGCCTATTGGCGGCGAGGAACGCCACGAGAGTCTTGGAGACGACGAGCCACGCCAGGACGGCGCCCGCCGCCGCCAGGCCGATCGCTCGCAAGAGCTGCAAGATCCTCGACAGCGGACGTGTCCCCTGCAACAGGCCGGACGCCGCGGGCGTGCCGCGGCGCGTCGGCGCATCCCTACCTCGATCTGCCCAGCAGCCAGAACGCCAGCAGACGGGGCAGGCGGCCCTTGCGCCTGCCGAACGCCCCGGAGCGATGCCCGCGGCCCGTGCGCGCCCTCGCCGCCACCGCCTCGGAGAACGGCATATCGGCCGGCATCGCCGCGCTCTGCCGCTCCCGGTCGTAGGCGGCGCGGCGCGGCGGCGTCTTCAGCGTGTTCCACGCCGCCGCGATGCGCGCGGCGAGCACCGCCCGCTCGCCCTCGCGGGCGACATCGGGGTGCAGCCAGCGCATGAGCAGGGCCATGTTGTGCCGCAACTCGCTCGTCGACGCTGCCGGGCGGGCGCCGAGCACGCGGTAGCTGTCGGTGCCAGGCGCGAGGAGGATCTGCTCGATGAAGAAGGTGGCGGCGTCGCGCACGGCCTCAAACGGGCGGCCGAGCCGAGCTGCGGCCGCCGCCTGGCTCGCCGGATCGTCGCCGGCCGCAACGCTGAGCAGCCGGCTCATGCCGTCAGGCAGCGGCCCAGCCCTGACGAGGCGCACGCGCCAGGGCACCCGGTGCAGGTCGAGCGCAAGCTGCAAGGCCGCCCAATCGCCGGTCGTTTCCCCCATCACGCGCTCTTGCGGGCGTCGCTCAGCTGCGGGTCCTGTCCGTTCGCCGCAGTCACAGCGGTGCGATCGGCGCCGTAGCCATAGCCGTAGCCATACCCGTAACCGTAAGGATCGCCCCGCCCTCTCTTCCTGGCGTCGTGCTTGGTGAGCACCGTTCCGATCACGTTGGCGCGGGCATAGCGCAGGCGCCCCAGCGCCATGCGCACCATGCCGCTCCGCACTTGGCCCGCGCCCACCACCACGATCGAGGCGGCCGCAGCGCTGGACAGCAGGGGCGCATCGGCGAGCCCCACCACCGGCGGCCCGTCGACCACGATCAGGTCGAACACCTCCAGGCCGGTCGACAGCAGCGAGAACAGCCGGGGACCTGCCAGCAGGTCGGCCGCATTGGCCGTGACGGCACCCGACGACATGAAGGCCAGGTTGGGGTGGTGCGTCGCCTGGAAGGCCTCCGGCGGGCTGCACCTCCCGGCCAGATAGTCGCCGAGCCCGACCGCATTGACGCGCCGCAGCTTGACGTGGAGGGAGGGGTTGCGCAGGTCGGCGTCCACCAGCAGCACCCTGCGGCCCATGGTAGCGAAATGCCGGGCGATCGCGATGGAGGTCAGGGACTTGCCCTCGGACGGTCCGCCGCTCGTGATGAGCAGCGTGCGCGGCAGACCCTGCTCCGTCGAGAACTGCAGCGACGCGCACAGCGAGCGGTAGGCCTCGGAGATACCCGAGCGGGGATTGTCGAACTCGGTCTCGACCGTCTTGGCGCTGCCCACCTTGGGGATGATGCCGAGCGTCGGCAGGCCGGTGAGGCGCTCGATCTCCGCCGGCGAGATCACACGGTCGTCCAGGCGCTCCAGGAGGTAGGCCGCCAGCACACCCACGCCCAGCCCGGACAGCAAGGAGAGAATGAGGCTGCGCGACAGTTGCGGCGAGGACGGCGCGCCGGGCACCTCGGCCTTGTCGACCACGAAGATGTTGTTGGCGCCCGAGCCGCCGGCCACATCCACCTCCTTGGAGCGCTGCAGCAGGCTGTCGTAGAGGGAGCGGTTGGTGTCGACCGCACGCTTCAGGCTGTTGTACTCGATGCTGCGCCTCTGCAGGTCCAGCGCCTCCTCGCGCAAGGTCTCGATGCGCTTCTGCATCTCCTGCTCTTGGCTGAGCGAGGATTCGTAGGCGGCCTTGAGCGAGGCCTTGATGGTCCTGACCTCGACCGCCAGCTGGCGGTCGATCTCCTTGATCTTGTTCGCCATCTGCACCATCGCCGGGTAGCCCGGCTTGAACGTCTCCAGCTTCTCCTTGTACTCGGCCGTGAGGGCGTTGCGCCGGCCTCGCAGCCCGTCGATCACCGTGTTGGACAGGAGCTGCGGGAGGCTGATGGCGTCGGTCGTCGCCTCCACCTGCTTCCAGAGCTGCTCGCTCTTGATGCGCTCCGAGACCAGGGTGCCGAGGGCGGCGTTCGCCGCCGCGAGGTTGCTCTCGGCGATCGACGACTTCTCGGTGACGACGACGATCTGCTCCTTCTGCGCGAAGTCCAGGAGCGTCCGCTCCGACTCCTCCAGGTGCAGCTTGGCTTGCTTGATCTTGTCCTCAAGGAAAGTCTTGG
>JBAPMW010000745.1:0-5087 GCA_049278815.1 Hyphomicrobiaceae bacterium | reverse complement strand
CGCCCGGCTTAATCAGGGCGATGGCTTCGTCCAGGTAATCACGGCAGCGTTTGTAAGCATCCACCTGCGCATGCGAGGCGCTGCCAATCACAAACGTGCGGTAGTAGCAGGTGCGGTAGCCCATGTAGCTCTGCAGCACGTCGAAGAACGCCTGGTCGCCGGGCCGGATCAGGCGGTCGGTGAAGTTGTGCGGGTGCGGGTTGCAGCGCTCGCCGGAGATGGCGTTGATCGCCTCCACGTCGTCGGAGCCGTGCTCGTACAGGTAGCGGTTGGCGTTGGCGACGATGTCGTTCTCGCGCACGCCGGGGCGCAGCTCCTCGTAAATCTGGTGGTAGACGCCATCCACCATGGCGGCGGCGCGGTTGAGCAGCGCGATCTCGTCGACGTTCTTGATCTCGCGCGCCTCCAGCATCGTCTGCTGGCCGTCCTCAATCGTGAGGCCAGCCTTCTGCAGCTCGAACATCATCGGCGGCTCGACGATGTCGACGCCGAGCGGCATCTTGTCGACCTTGGCCGCGCGCAGGATGGAGGCGATCTCCTCGGCGTGATGCTGCATCAGGCCGAAGCTCGGCGGCACGGTGCCCCTGAGGCCGACGAGGCCGGCCTTGCAATGCTCCGGCAGCAGCCAGGGCGAGTAGAGCTTATGGTGCACCGCCGCCGAGCCGAAGTCCCACACGATCGGCTCCTGGCCGCGCGACAGCAGGGCGAAGCGTGCGAGCTTGTCGCGCTCCCACTCGCCGATCTTGGTGGCCGAGACGTAGCGGATATTGTTCACGTCGAACAGCAGCAGCGCGCCCAGGTCGGAATTCTCCAGCGCCTGCCGCGCACGGGCGAGCCGATACCGACGCATCCGGTCGAACTCGACGCGGCTCTCGAAGTCCACCCCCATGATGCCCCAGGAAGGCAGCTGCCGCCCCCAGTTCCAGTGCGGGTCGAGGTCGCCCTTGGGGGATGCCGGGGCGTGGGTTGCTCGTTCCTGCATGGTGCGTCTCTCCCTGTGGGCGTGCCGGTCGGATTGTTGCGACGCACAGGCGCACCCAGCCTCAACTCGTTGGCTGGAGCCTGACGCGCAACGATTGGCGTGTCAATCGAGTGGGGTTGTTGCGAACCTTGCTGAGAGAGGCGGAGCTGCGCGGTGCAACTCATATTGATGTTAATGCCGGAGACCTGCATCGTCGGCTCGGCGGCTATCCTGGGCCGTCGCATCGGATGCCGGTCTGCTGTGACGCCATGTACGAGCAGCAGCGCGCGGGTGACATCGTTCTTCCCGGGGCTCCTCCGAAGGGAAAGGGAGCCGCGCTAACAATTCGCTACGCTCTGCCTCGCTGAAGCCCAAGCTAAAGACTCTTGGGCACCTGGGTAGACCGGCCGTGAAAGCCACCTGCGGTCAGCTCGACCTCGCTCGGCGCATGGAGTAGGATTAGAATATGACAAAATTGCTCACCAAAGCCCTGGACGCTCTGCGCCACCTGCCCCCGGACGAGCAGGACGAGATTGCACGGACAATCCTCGCGCTCGTGGGCAGCGACGACGGCGAGCCGGTGCCTCTAACGGCAGAGGAGCGAGCGGCAATCGCGCGCTCTAGGGCGGAGGCCGCGCGCGGCGAGTTTGCGACTGACGAGGAGATGCGCGCCGTCTGGGCCAAGCACGGCCTGTGAGGCTGCGCTACACCCGCTCCGCTCTCGCCGACCTCGAGGCGATCCTGGCGTACATCGCGGCGCGCTCGCCGCATGGGGCCGAGCGCGTGCAGGCGCGCATCAAAGCGGTGACGGATTTGCTCCTGCACCACCCCCGGATAGGAACACGGACAGAGGACCTGTCATCCGGCGCATGACGACCTCGCCGTATCCCTATCTGATATTCTACGAGCCTACGGATTCAGAGGTCATCGTGCATGCCGTCCGTCATGGTGCACGCGATCCGTCGGGGGCGCTAAGATCGGCGTAGCCGCACCCAATCGGTTGGGCCTGCCAGCTGACGCACCGGTAGAAGAGGCCCCAACAGAAAAGGCCGCCCCCAACGGGGCGGCCCCTTCCAGCTTCCCTCACAAACCTCAGGCGATCACTTCTTCTTCTTCTCTTCCGGCTTGACGTTCGGCTGCATCTTGTTGAGGTCTTCCTGCTGCTTCTTCAGCTCGGCGACCAGCTGCTTCTGGCGCTCGGCGATGTGCTTCATAAGCGCGAAGCGCGCGTCCTTGAACTTCTTCGTATCGGTCGGTGGGCCTGTCAGCGCCTGCGAGAAACCGCCGAGCGGCACCGGCTGGAAGACAGGCTGGTTGGGTGCGCGGACCGTGTGCACCAGGAAGCCCCCACCGCCCTTCAGCGCCTTGAGGAAGTCGGGCGTGGCTTCCGTCTCGGCGAGGCAGCCCGTCGGCAGACAGTGGGTGTAGGTGAGCTTCACCAAGCTCTTTTGCAGCTTCTCGTCCTCGGCCTTGTCGAGCTTCTGCTTCTTTTGCACCTTCTCCCAGAGATCCTTGGGGAAGACGATGACTCCCGCGCCGAGCGGCAGCACTGTACCGGGCGGGACAGTCACCTGCAGGAAGCTCTTCTCCTTGCCGTCCATCTTCAGCTGCACGACCGTGGCGCCGACCATCGTCATCCCGGTGTCAGGATGGATCTGCTCCGTGAGCGTCATGCAGTTCTCGACGTCCTTGGTGACGTCCTTGCCGTCCTTGTCCTTGCCCTTGAGCTGCCCCTTGTCGCAGATCTTCACCCACGAGCTGTCCGGGGCGCTCGACTTTGCCTTCGCCTTGGCGTCCTTCTTACCCTGGGCCAGGGCACCGTCAGGAGCGGAGATGTCGAGAAGCATCGTGCCGCCCAAGAGCACGCCGAGAGCGATGGCGCCGGCGCGCGCGATTCGAGCACCCACCCCCGGATGCCACAACGAATTCGCCATGTTGCTGTTGACCTTTCCCTGCAAAATCTGTCCCGTTCAGACGGAAGCCTGAGTTGTTCATGTCAGCTGCGCGTGGCAGGCACTAAGGCGGGGATTGCGGCAATCCCGTGACGCGCTGTGGATGGTGGAGAGCCCGATGCATTTCGAGCGCCGGCTCAGTGGCCAGCAGGCAACGCAGGCTCCGAATTGGCCCGCGGGCGCCCCATTTGCGCCAGATGCTGGCCCCAAACGCGCCGAGGCCTTCGCGCACGCCTGCAGGTCCAGAATGCCGCACCCAGCTCGCGTCTTGATCTTGGCCATCGGTCTGGCCCTCGTAGCCCTGGGCCTGCGCGCAGCGCCGGCTGCGGCCGAGCCTGTGCATGCGCTTGCGATGCACGGGGCGCCCACGCACGGACCCGGCTTCACGCACTTTCCCTATGTCAACCCGAACGCGCCGCGCGGCGGCCGCCTGGTGCTGGGGCAGCTCGGCAGCTTCGACAGCCTGAACCCGTTCATCATCAAGGGCGTGTCCGCCTCCCGCTTGCGCGACTACGTCTACGAGAGCCTGCTCGCACGTTCGGGCGACGAGGCCTTCACCCTCTACGGCCTGATCGCCGAGAGCATCGAGCTGCCCTCCGACCGCGCCTATGTCGTCTTCCATCTGCGCAAGGAGGCAAGGTTCGCCGACGGCATGCCCATCACGCCGGAGGATGTGCTGTTCAGCCACGCGGTGCTGAAGGAGAAGGGCTGGCCCTATCACCGCTCGCACTACGGCAAGGTGGCCAAGGCCGAGAAGGCGGGCGAGCGCAGCGTGCGCTTCACCTTCAAGACAACCGGCGACCGCGAGGTGCCGCTGCTCTTAGGGCTGATGCCGATCCTGCCCAGCCACAAGCTCGACGCCGAGAGCTTCGACCGCACCACGCTGGAGCCGCCGCTCGGCAGCGGGCCCTACCACGTGGCGCAGGTGGACCCAGGACGCTCCATTGTCTACCGCTACAATCCCGACTGGTGGGCGCGCGATCTGCCTGTGGCGCGCGGGCGCTTCAACTTCGACGAGATCCGCGTCGACTACTTCCGCGACGAGTCGTCCCTGTTCGAGGCCTTCAAGGCCGGCGAGATCGACCTGCGCACCGAGGACGATCCCGTCCGCTGGATCGACGGCTACCGCTTCGCCGCCGTTGCCGATGGCCGTGTGGTGAAGAGGGAGCTGGAGGTGCAGTTGCCTTCCGGCATGACGGCGCTTGCCCTCAACACGCGCCGGGCGCCCTTCCACGACCAGCGCGTGCGGCGCGCCTTCATCCTCATGTTCGATGCCGAGTGGATCAACCGCAACCTGTTCAACGGGCTCTACAAGCGCACCCAGAGCTATTTCGAGCGCTCCTATCTCTCCTCCCACGGCCGCCGGGCCGATGCCTTCGAGCTTGACCTGCTGTCGCCCTTCCGGGAGCTGGTGCGGCCGGAGGTGCTCGACGGCACCTTCAAGCTGCCGGTCACGGACGGCAGCGGCGACAACCGGGCCAACTTGCAGGCCGCGTTCAAGCTCCTGACCGAGGCGGGCTACAAGCTGGAGGGCAGCCGCCTCGTCAAGGACGGCGCGCCCCTGAAGGTGGAGTTCCTGGCCCAGACCCGCTCGCATGAGCGGCTGGCCCTCAGCTTCGCACGCACGCTGGCGCGGCTTGGCATCGAGCTCGCCATCCGGCAGGTGGACAGCGCCCAATACGAGCTGCGGCGCAAGACCTTCGACTTCGACATGGTGCAGGCGACCTGGTCCGCCTCGCTCTCGCCCGGCAACGAGCAGATCAACCGCTGGTCGAGCCGGCTCGCTGACATCGAGGGCAGTCTCAACCTGGTGGGCGCCAGGAACCCGGCCGCCGATGCCATGATCGAGGCCCTGCTGCGGGCCGAGCGGGAGGAGGATTTCGTCGCCGCGGTGCGCGCCTTCGACCGCGTCCTGATCTCGGGCGACTACGCCATCCCCCTGTTCTTCCTGCCGAAGGCCTGGCTGGCCCACCGCAGCCACCTGAAGCTCCCGGCGATCGCCCCCCTCGCCGGCTTCGACATCGACACGTGGTGGTCGGAGGGCGGCTGAGGTCTGTCTCCTGGAGCTGACAAGAAGAGGCGCACATGGAGCCCCGCGAACGTTTCTGGCGCACCGTCGCCGTCCTGGCGCTTGTGGTGTGCGCCCTTCTCCTGGGTGACCGCTATCTACGGGT
>JBAPMW010000744.1:0-1788 GCA_049278815.1 Hyphomicrobiaceae bacterium | reverse complement strand
CTGATGCGGTGGACGTGTCAGAAAAAGAGGTCATCGCCCACATGCTGGCAACCGGCATCCTAGTCGAGGATGGAGGTGTATTGGGCATCGGGGTCGCGGGAGAAGAGGAATTTGGTCGCCGCTACTTTCAGGAGCTGGTGGCAGCGTTTACCACGCCATTCCTGCTCGCCGTTCGCCACGGCGACTACGATCTCGGCAGCATCGACCCGCTAAGTCTCAGAGCGAGGAACGACGAGCCACCATTGGTTCTTCTCGGAGGGCGCAGCTGGCGCGTGCTCGATATCCATTGGGGACGTCGAGTAGTGAGCGTGGAGCCCACCAACGAAATGGGCCGGTCAAGATGGTTTGGATCTTCGCGGGCCCTCCATGCCCAACTAACACACTCCGTCGAGCGAGTTATCGCTTCCGGCGAAATCGAAGTAACTCTTTCAAGTCGCGCGCAAGCTTGCCTTGAGGCGCTGCGCGATGAGATGCCCTACGTTGACGGAGAAAGCCTGCCGGTGGTCGCAACAGAAAACGAGCACCGCATATGGACGTTTGCCGGGAACCACGCCAACTCAATGCTGAGTGTAGGGCTGCGGGCCGCCGGTGTTGTGCCTCGCTCAATGGACAACTTAGGGATCACCGTAACGGGAGTCAGCACCGACAAGCTGGCAGCAGCCTTGGACATGATTGATCAGGACAGCTGCAAGGCGCCCGTGGACTCGCGCGTGATATCCGAGCTCAAGTTTGGCATATGCCTGCCACCGCACTTTGCGGAGGAAGTGCTTCGTCTGCGGTTGTCTGATCCGACCGCGTTGGAGAAATGCTTGCAGCGCCCGAGGCGATGGATCAGGCTTACTGGTTGATTGGCGCGCCCGCACAAGGAGTGCTTCGGTTGCGCCTCACGACGCGCAGCCTTCCGCCTTGGTGCGGGCGAAGGCGTTGGCGAGTTCCTCCATCAATGGTCCATCGAGGGCTGCCGAGCCTGACGTGCTCGATGGCAGTTTGGGTGACCAAATGGATGGGAGCCGCCGGCGCGATCAGCGCAAGATCGACAAAAGGGATGGAGAACCCCCGCGCTTGGAGCCTGAGAGCCTGCTTGCGACGCGCCAGATGGATTGTCTGCAGGGCAGGTGACGAGACTTGGCGCAACCGGCCGCGTGCGGCCGATAGTGGCACTGGTATCGATGTCATTCGCCCCGCTGACCGTCTCTGAGCTGGGCGAGCACGCCAGCATTGGGGCTGTCCGCCTTGGGTGGGTCGGCCAGGTCCGCGATGTAGCGTAGCACCTGCGCAAGCCGCTGCCGGTGCGTCGGCGGCATCCTCTGGATGTCGGCCCGCGTGACGCCAGCCATCAGGGCGTCGATCTTCTCAATCGAAGTAAGCAAGCCCACCTCCCTGTTGGTCAGACTTGAAGGCACCATATTGGTGGAAAAGGCACCGAAATCAAGCACAAATAAACCCAATGGTTGGTGATGCGCACCCCACCGCGTACCCGTCGCAACATGCTGACGCCGGCGCAGCTCAGGGGCGCAAGAGCTATGATCGGCTGGTCGCGCGAGCGACTGGCCGAGGAGACCGGCGTGCCCAATAGGACGCTGGAGAAATTCGAGACCGGGAACGGCGATCTTCGCCTTCAGGTAGCCTCGAGGGTCCGCCGGACCCTCGAAAAGGCCGGCTTAATCTTCATCGACCCCGACCAGGAACTCGGGCCTGGCGTCCGCCTGCGCGAAGGGCGCAAGACATAGCTGGCTCATGGGGGACGCCGGCGGACTGCCGCGCGACAATCAAGGTGAGAATTCTCAT
>JBAPMW010000743.1:0-6941 GCA_049278815.1 Hyphomicrobiaceae bacterium | reverse complement strand
GTGCACCTCCGCCTCCTCCGGTGCCAGCTCCGCCAGCACCCGGCCGAGGCGCAGGGCCTCCTCGCACAGCTGCGGTCTCGCCCAGTCGCCGCCGGCAGTCGCGGTATAGCCCTCGTTGAAGATGAGGTAGATCGCCTCCAGCACCGAGGCGAGGCGCTCGGCCCGCTCGGCCCCGCGCGGCACCTCGAATGGCACGCGTTTCTCGGTGAGCGTGCGCTTCGCCCGCACGATGCGCTGGCCCATGGTGGGCTCCGCCACCAGGAAGGCGCGGGCGATCTCGTCCGTCGTCAATCCGCCCAGCAGGCGCAGGGTAAGCGCTACGCGCGCCTCGGTGGGCAGCACCGGATGACAGGCAGTGAACATCAGGCGCAACAGATCGTCGCCGATGTCATCGTCAACCGCCGCGTCGAGGTCGGGTGCGGCGCCCTCGCCGCCGATACCGAGGTCGTGGCCGATCTCCTGGTGCTTGCGCTCCACCAGCCTGGCGCGGCGCAGCCGGTCGATGGCGCGGTTCTTGGCCGCCGCCATCAGCCACGCACCCGGCTTGTCGGGAATGCCCGATTGCGGCCATTGCTCCAGGGCGGAGACCAGCGCGTCCTGCGCCAGCTCCTCGGCGAGCCCGACATCGCGCACAACGCGCGCAAGCCCTGCGATGAGCTTCGCCCGCTCGATGCGGAAGACCGCCTCGATGGCGCCATGTGTGTCCGTGGCCGTCACGGCCGCGGATCAAATCATGGAGGCAGCGTGGGGTGCAATAGGGTAGGGCGGGTTAGGCCGAAGGCCGTAACCCGCCGTTGCACCGGTGGCTGGAATGGCGGATTACGCGCTACCGCGCCGATCCGCTCTACGCCTACCGCCGGGCGGCGGCGCGCCGGATTTTGCCCGCCTGGACGTGGCGAGCGAAGCTGTCGAGGATTGCCTGCCAGCCGCTTCGTTGCTGCTCGATGGAATGGGTGGGCTCGCTGTCGAAGGTCACGCGGACAGTGACACCACCCTTCGCGTCGGGCGCGAACTCGACCAGCCCGGTGCGGTCGCCGAACGCGTACTCGATGAGCTTGTGCTCGACGATCTTCGTGTAGATGCCGGCGAAGTCGAAACCCATGCTGCCGTCCTTCGCCTCCATCCGCGAGGAGAAAGCACCGCCTACACGCAAATCCACTGTGGCCTTTGTCGTGTGCCAGTCATCGGAGGCCGCATTCCACTGCCTGATGTCCTCGGGATTCGTGTAGGCCGCCCACACCTGTGCGATGGGCGCGGCAACTGTTGTCTGGACAGTGATCTTGGTCACTGGATTGCTCCCACTGCCGATCTCGACGTTGGCGGCGTTCTTGCGCATTCGCGCGCGCGTTGCCTCCTCGCGCTTGCGCTCCTCCGGCGTGAAGACCTCCGTCGAGAAGTCCTCCGGCTCGAAGATCGGACGCAGCTCGCACTCGCCCTGGCCGAGCACCTCCAGGAACCGCTTGGTCCAGTGGATCGCCTCGTCCATCGATTTCACCTGGAAGAAGGCGTAGGAGGCGACGAGCTCCTTGGACTCCGTGAACGGCCCGTCGATGACGGTCATCTTGCCGTCGGCGAGGCGCACCCGCTTGCCCTTCCTGCTGGGGTGCAGCCCGTTGCTGTCGAGCATCACGCCGGCCCGGGTGACCTCCTCGATGAACACGCCCATCCGCTCGATCATCTCCTTGCTGGGCGGGGCCCCGGCTTCGGAGCTGGCGTCGGCTTTGAGCATCCCTAGAATGCGCATGGTCATTCTCCTGTGTTATGTGGCGCGCCCAAGCGGCGGCTCTGTTGTCACGTCGAACGGGTGGCGGCAGGATCGACACGGGTCGGCAAAGAATCTCTTGCGACCTGCCGGTCGATCCTCGCGCGCCGCGTCGTCACTTCTTGCTGGCGATCTCATCGCCGAGCTTGCGGTGCTGCTCGACGGCGGGGCTCTGGCCGAAGTCCTCCAGCTCGAACAGTTGGCGGATCTCGATCTCGCTCTCCTCGTCGTGCGGGTTGGGGCAGCGCCTGATCCATTCGACCGCCTCGGCCAGAGACTTGCACTGCATGATCCAGTAGCCGGCCACCAGCTCCTTGGTCTCCGCGAACGGGCCGTCGATGGTGGTGCGCTTGGCGCCGGAGAAACGCACGCGCGCGCCCTTGGAGCTTGGCTGCAGCCCGTTGCCGTCGAGCATGACGCCCGCCTTCACCATCTCCTCGTTGAACTTCGCCATCGCCGCCAGCAGCTCCTCGGAGGGCATCTCGCCGGCCTCGGATGCCTTGGTGGCCTTCACAAACGCAATGAAGCGCATGATCGTTCTCCTTTCGGTTGTGGCCGGGAGACGGGTGTCGACGCTCGGCCTTCATCGTCACGTCGAACGAGCTACGGCAGGATCGACAGGGGCCGCGATTATCTTGCGGGTAATTTTGATAAGCGATTGGCAGAACTTGTGAATTCCCCTCGTCCCATGACTCAAGCGTTGACATTTGCTTGGTAGTTTCACGATGCTGTGAATTGAAGATGCACAAAATGTACTTTATATCCCTTTTAGCACGCCACTTGTCGCGCTGGCGAGCGGATCTGCGCCAGATGGTGATGCCCGGATATGCGGTAGCATGGTCATTTGGTTCGAATGGGATCCCCTGAAGGCAGAAGCGAACCTGCGAAGCATCAAGTCACATTCGAGCGCGCGAGAGAGGCCTTCAAGGACCCGCACGGCCTCGATGAGGTCGATGATAAGGATGATTATGAAGAGGAGCGGTTCAATCTTACCGCTATGGCGGCCAACCGCCTGTTGGTGGGGACGTATGTCCAGCGGTGCGATGCAAGCACGGGCGACGACGTTGTTCGGATCATCTCGGCACGCATAGCAGAGCGCCATGAGGCGAAAAGATATCATGAAATCTAACATCAAGAAGCCAGTAGACAGCGGGGCGGAACTTGGCGGCTTCAAGGAAGAAGCCCCACGCTATGATTGGAGCGCGGTGGATGCGCTGACCGAGGAGCAGATCCTGGCGGCCGCCCTCGCTGATCCTGATGCGCAGCCGCTCAGTGACGCACAGTTGCAGCGGATGAAACGCCCCAATCCCAAAGTCGTGCGGCGTGCTCTGGGCTTGTCGCAGGCGGAGTTTGCCGAGCGCTTCAAGATTCCCATCGAGACTCTGCGGGATTGGGAGGAGCGACGCGTCGAGCCCGACCAGACGGCGCGGGCCTACCTGATGGCGATTGCGGGCAATCCAGACGCCGTGCGCGAGGCTTTGGAGCAGTGGCGGAGATTTTCTCCAGCTTCAGGAGCGGAGGGGTAGCCCGCGGCCAACCGCGTCACCCGTCGAGCCACTCGGCCGCCGCGCGCCACAGGGTGTCGCGGTGCTCTGCGCGGAAGAAGCCGTGGTGGCCGATACGTTTGGCGCCCGCGTCGGCGAGGCGGATCGGCCAGATCGAGCGTTCGGTGCTGCCCGTGAAGTGAGCCGCAATGGCCGCGACGGCGGCGGGCGTGCCCCAGGGGTCGTCCTCAACCTGGCCGAAGCGGACAGGGGCTCGGAAGCGGGAGAAGCTGGCAGCCTCCGGCAGCGTGGGGTCGTCGAATAGAAATCCGGGCGAGAGGCACCATCGCCGCCACTCCAGGAAGGCCGGCCCCGGCATGTCCTCGCCACCCAGATAGACGCCGGGGAAATAGCCGCGGGCGCGGATAATGAGCGGCGCAACCATGCCCATCAGGAGCCGCACGCGGTAGCGCTCGGGCGCCGCCATGTGGCGCCAGTAGCCGCTGAGGGTGCCGACGTTGAGCTGGCGCGCGATCAGGTGGTTGTTGTGGGCGAGCCCGACGGCGAAACCGCCCAGGCTATGGCCGACCCAATGCAGCGGGCGGCCGGGGTGCGCGTTTGCTGCCCAGGCGAGGACCGTGGGCACGTCGAGGGCGCACCAGTCGCGCATGCGGACCTGCGAGTCCTTGAGGGGGCCGGAGCGCGAGCCGCCGGTATCGCGGTAGTCGAAGGTGAGCACCGGCCGGCCGCGCGCGGCGAGCCAGCCGGCGAACCTGGCGTAGTAGCGCCGCGGGATGCCGGTGCCGCCGGCGACGATGGTCAGCGGGGCCGCGGGATTGGCCCCTCCAGGCGGCGCGAACAGGCTGGCGGCCAGGAGGCGGCCGTCCTCGGCGGCGATGCGGATGTCCTCGGCCGCCGGGCCGGTCTCTGCGCTCGCCGCTGCGACACTCTCAGGGCTGCTGCGGTCGGCATCGAGCATGACGGCCCCCTTGCAGGTTGAGCATGCGGCAAGGCGTAGGCAATGTTGACGTTAACGTCAATGTTGGCACACGCCAGGGCGCCGCCGTGCACCGGATCGCGGGTTGGGGGGCCAGCCGAGCGGATGGGGCGAGAGATGGCGGGAGCCGTGGCAAGCCGCGACCCATTGCAGGACGAATGGTAGCGGGGCCGCCGAGGTTGGCCTATAAGGCGCCCACGGAAACCGAGACGAGACACCATGTGTACCAGCGGGCAGACCTTGTGCCCGCGTTTTCGCGTTGCGCGAGGAGGAGCGACATGCCCGCAGCCTGGAAGCCGGACAGCTGGAGAGGCAAGCCCATCGTCCAGATGCCCACCTATTCCGACCAGGCGGCGCTGCAAGCCGTGGAGCACGACCTGCGCAACTTTCCTCCGCTTGTCTTTGTAAGGGAGGTGCAGGCGCTGAAGGAGCAGCTGGCAGGGGTGGCCGCAGGCAAGAGCTTCCTGTTGCAGGGCGGCGATTGTGCCGAGAGCTTCAAGGAGCACAAGACCGACTACATCCGCGACTACTTCCAGCTCTTCCTGCAGATGGCCCTGATCCTGGTCTTCGAGGGCAACCGCCGGGTGGTGAAGGTGGGCCGCGTGGCCGGCCAGTTCGCCAAGCCGCGCTCCTCGGACGTGGAGAAGCGGGACGGGGCGGAGCTGCCAAGCTACCGCGGCGACATCGTCAATGGGCCGGAGTTCACGAGCGCTGCGCGCATCCCCGACCCCAACCGGCAGCTGCAGGCCTACCGCCAGTCCGCCGCCACCTTGAACTTCCTGCGGGCGCTGCTCGACGGCGGCTACGCGTCGCTGTCCAACGCCCCGCGCTGGGAGCTGAAGTTCATGGAGGGCACCCCCATCGAGGAGCGCTACGCTCAGCTCGCCCGCGACATCGAGCGCACGGTGGAGGTGAACCGACTGCTTGGCATCACCGAGGAGAACACCTTGGAGATGCGCACCACCAGCTTCTACACCAGCCACGAGGCCCTGCTTCTGGGCTATGAGCAGGCGCTGACCAGGCGCGATGAGGCCATGGGCACGGGCCAGTACGTGGCCACCTCGGGGCACCTCCTGTGGATCGGCGACCGCACGCGGCGGCCCGACGGCGCGCACGTCGAGTTCTGCCGCGGCGTCGTCAACCCCATCGGCCTGAAATGCGGGCCGTCGCTGCAGCCCGATGAGCTGCTGCGGCTGATCGACATCCTCAACCCGAGGAACGAGCCGGGCCGCCTCACGCTGATCTGCCGTTTCGGCGCCGACGGGGTGGAAAAGCACCTCCCCGCCCTGACCCGCGCCGTGGAGAAGGCGGGTCGCACGGTGGTGTGGTCGTGCGATCCCATGCACGGCAATACCATCACGGCGGCGAGCGGGCTCAAGACGCGGCCTTTGGACCGCATCTTGAGCGAGGTGGAGCGCTTCTTCGCGGTGCACCGCGCCGAAGGCACCTATCCCGGCGGCATCCATATCGAGATGACCGGCCAGAACGTCACCGAGTGCACCGGCGGCGCCAGCCGCATCTCCGAGGCCGACCTCGCCCGCCAGTACGACACCGGCTGCGACCCCCGCCTCAACGCAGGGCAGGCGCTGGAGCTGGCGTTCCGCCTGGCCGAGCACCTGCGCGAGGAGGCGGGGGGCGGCGCTGGGGGCAGGCGGGTGGCGGCGGAGTAGAAACAGCCGCCTCGGGGGGAGCGGCTACTGCTCCTCTCGCTTTACCCGACCGCCGACGTACCGGATAATCTCATCGGCCGAGAAGGCGCCGGGGGGCGGCTGTCGTCCGGGTTGGACGGTCAGGACGCGTATGTAGACGTCCTGCCCAGGCCTCACGAACCGGTATGCCGTTGCGGGCGTGTAGGTGGTGTAGGCGGTGCGGCCAACGACAGAGGTGTGGGCCTGCCCTGGCACGACGACGTGTCCAGCTGATGATGCGTCGCTCGCGCTTATGATGGCGAAGTGGGTGCCGCCCGCCTGCTTGGTCGTCTCGGCAGCCTTAAGAATGGCATAGTCCTGAACGGTCGTCGCAGGCGTGTAGCCGTTGCCGCGTGCAACAATACGAAATGAATTGGCTGTCATCTGCTGGGCCTCGACCCCGCCCGTGAAGCCCATGCTCTGATAGGGCGTGGCGCAACCGCCGGTCAGCGTAACGGCGACCATTGCGAGTGCAAGCCGCATCGCTGGCCACATAGCTGTCCCCCCGGAACAAGAAGCTATTAAAACACCGCCGCCAGCGTTTCGCTGGCTGATCATCAGCTCATTGCTGCGTCAACGACATGCCACTCTAGGGTGACACCCTCTGTCACCACAAGCATTCGGGAAGCATCAATATGTGCCAGGGCGTATCGAGTGTGGTCATAACATCACATCCCATAAATACGCCGTTTCGCGTGGTCCGAGGGCGGCCTCGACTGAAGCCTGGGCTCGGCCGTCGCCCGGTTATTGCCTCAAACGAACACCGGCTGCGATCCCCGCCTCAATCCGGGGCAGTCGCTGGAGCTGGCGTTCCGCTTGGCCGAGCACCTGCGCGAGGAGGCCGGGGCCGACGATGCAGGAAGGCGGGTGGCGGCGGAGTAGGCTGGGGCGGCGGAGCCATGCAGATATCGGGGTCAGACCCTGCGGGTCTGACCCCTTGCCGTGCCGGCTGAGATTTATGCGCGTATCGCTCCGATCTCGGAACCTCCGGGACGTGCCCTGGGGTCAGA
>JBAPMW010000742.1:0-1857 GCA_049278815.1 Hyphomicrobiaceae bacterium | reverse complement strand
GAAGAGTCCCTGGCCACCGGTCTGGCGCTGGCCGCGCGTGATGGCGCCGAGACTGTCGAGGCGCCGCGCGATAGTGGAGAGGAAGCGCTTCTCGCCGCGCACGTCGGTCGCGACGGGCCGGAAGAGGGGCGGCTGCTTTTGGTTGGTGCGGTTGGTCCGCCCGAGTCCCTGGATGGCCGTGTCGGCCTTCCATCCGGCCTCAAGAAGATAGTGGACGCGGCGGCGCTGATTGCGGGCGGCGAGATCGGCATGATAGCTGCGTCCCGTGCCGCCGGCGTCGGAGAAGACGAGGATATTCTTCTTGCCGTCCATGAACGCCTGCGCCTCGGCGAGGTTGGAGGACGGGGGCCGGCTCTCGACGGCGAGCACCATGCCTGCGCCCCGCACCTTGCGCACGATGCGCCGCCCGCGTCCGGTGACTTCCGCCACGGCGTCCGTGCCGAAGTGATGGATGATCTGGTCGAGCGCGCCCTGGACCGGAGGCAGCGCGGCCAGATGCTCGATGAGGCGGTCGCGCCGCGCCTCGGCCTCCTTGGAATGCACGGGGTGGCCATCGACGAAAACGGGACGCGAGAGCAGGTTGCCGTTGTCGTCGGTGTAGGTCTCGTGGAGCTGGGTCGGAAAGCCGTGCGCGAGATAGTCCAGAACGTACTCCCGGGGTGTCACGTCCACGGAAAGATCGCCCCACTCACCGGCGGGGATGTGCGCGAGGCGGCGTTCCATGAGCGCCTCGGAGGTCGAGACCAGCTGCACGACGGCGGCGCGGCCCTTGGCGAGATCGTTCTCGATCGCGCGGATCAGCGTCGGGCATTTCATGGCGGTGATGAGATGATTGAAAAACCGCTGCTTGTTGGACTCGAAGGCCGAGTGGGCCGCGGCCTTGGCCTGGCGGTTGAGGGTGCCTTCGTCGCCCGTGATGTTCACGGCCTTCAGCGCGGCGTCGAGGTTCTGATGAATGACCTGAAACGCACCGGCATAGGCATCATAGATGCGGATCTGCTCGGGCGTGAGCTTGTGCTCCAGCAACTCCACCTCCACGCCCTCGTAGGAGAGCGAGCGTGCGGCGTAGAGGCCGAGCGCCTTCACGTCGCGCGCGAGGACTTCCATCGCGGCGATGCCGCCCTGCTGCATGGCGGCGACAAACTGCGCGCGGGTGGTGAAGGGCGCGCCCGCTTCCGTGGGTGGCGGTGCATTGGCGTCGTCGCCGTCTTGCGCGGCGGACGTCGCGGCGTCGGAGCCGGAGTCGGCGCCCCACAAGCCAAGGCGCTGGGTGTAGGCGAGGTTCTCGACGGTCGTGGCGCCGGTCGCGGAGACATAGACGACGCGGGCGTTGGGCAGCGCGTGCTGAAGACGCAGACCAGCGAGCCCTTGCTGGGAGGCGGCGCGTTCGCCGCGCTCCGTCTTGTCGCCGGCGGCGTTGGCCATGGCGTGGGACTCGTCGAACACGATGACGCCGTCGAACGCCGCGGCATCCCCGGACGCGGCCACCAGCCAGTCGATGATCTGCTTGAGGCGGGAGGCCTTGCCTTCGCGTTCGGACGAGCGGAGGGTGGCGTAGGTCGTGAAGAGGATGCCTTCGTTCAGCGTGATCGGCCTGCCCTGCCGAAAGCGGCTTTGTGGAACGATGTGGAGCTTCTCCTGGCCGAGCGCGGTCCAGTCGCGCTGCGCGTCCTCGATCAGCTTGTCGGACTTGGACACCCAGAGCGCGCGCCGCCGTCCCTTCAGCCAGTTGTCGAGCAGGATGCCGGCCACCTGGCGTCCCTTGCCGGCCCCGGTGCCGTCGCCCAGAAACCACCCCCGGCGGAAGCGGACGGCGGCCTCGTCGTCGTCGCGCGCGGTGGCGACGCCATCCAGGGT
>JBAPMW010000741.1:0-1505 GCA_049278815.1 Hyphomicrobiaceae bacterium | reverse complement strand
CGCCAGTCGACCTGGGTGTTGTCGCGGCGCCTCTGGGCTACGGCCTGCCCGCGACGGCCGGCAGCGGGCGCCAGGGCCTTGGCGAGCTTGCGGCTCTTGGCCCACAGCGTCTGGCGCAGCTCCTGGCTGTAGCGCGCCTTAACGTCCGCATCGGTGATGGTCTCCACCAGGCGCTTGAGGCGGGCCTCCAGCGCCGCCGCCTGCTCCGGCGTGACGGCGGGCGGCCCCTGCTGCTCCTCGCGCTCGATCAGCACGTCGAACAGGGCGCGCGACTTCCTTTCCAGGATGGCGTGCATGGCGCCGGCACCGTGCTGGCGCACGAGATCGTCGGGATCGAGCCCGTCGGGCAGGAAGACGAACTGCAGGCTGAAGCCGGGCTTCAGGTGCGGCAGCACCGTCTCGACCGCCCGGAACGCCGCCTTCCGACCCGCCGCATCGCCGTCGAAGCACAGGATCGGCTCGGGTGCCATGCGCCAGAGCAGCTTGATCTGGTCCTCGGTCAGCGCGGTGCCAAGCGGCGCAACGGTCTGCGCAAAGCCCGCCAGCGACAGGGCTATAGCGTCCATATAGCCCTCTACGACCAGGATCTGGCCCTTGTCGTGCGCGGGAACGCGCGCATTGTGCGCGTTGTACAGCACCGCGCCCTTGTGGAAGAGCGGCGTCTCCGGCGAGTTCAGGTACTTGGCCGGTGCCTCCGGGTCCAGCGCACGACCGCCGAAGGCGATCGCCCGACCCTTCATATCGGATATCGGAAACATGATGCGATGGCGGAAGCGGTCGTAGGAGACCGGAATGTCGTCGCCGGCGATCAGCATGCCCGAGGCCGCCATCTCGGCCGCGGTGAAGCCGGCAAGCGCCAGGTGCTCCTTCAGCGCCGACTTGCTGCCGGGGGCATAGCCCAGCCGGAAGCGGGCGATCCCTTCGGCGTCCAGCCCCCGCCTGGTCAGGTAGCGCCGCGCCTCGGCCCCCTGGGGGCCGGCCAGCTGCTTTTCGAAGAATGCGGCGGAGGCTGCCAGCAGCTCGTAGAGCCGCGTCCGCTGGTCCTCGGCCTCGACGTCGCGCGGTCCCGCCTTGGGCACGGGCACGCCGGCCTCCTGCGCCAGGCGCTCCACCGCCTCGGGGAAGGAGAGGCCCTCGGTCCGCATGAGGAAGGTGAAGATGTCGCCGTGCTCGCCGGAGGCAAAGCAGTGATAGAAGCCCTTGCGGTCGTTGACCGTGAAGGACGGCGTTTTCTCGGTCTTGAAGGGGGAGAGCCCCTTGAGCTCGCGCCCCGCGCGCTTGAGGCTCACCCGGCGGCCCACGACCTGGCTGACCGGCAGCCGGGCGCGGATCTCGTCCAGCAGGGAGGGTGGAAAGCGCATGGATGGACCGAATCGGGGCTAAGCCGTCACCCATCCGTTTCGTCCGCCACGCGCTGCGGGGCCACCCTGCGGCCGGGATTTTCCACAGGAGATGGTGGCAGCCGCTCACCCGCCATCACCGATCGCGTCGACCCTCGGGTGACG